>NZ_JBYISA010000011.1:0-260271 GCF_057708345.1 Streptomyces sp. bgisy130 | reverse complement strand
CCCCCCCCCCTCCCCCCCCCCCCCCCCCCCGCTCCGTACCACCGCCGCCGGGCTGCGCCGCGACAACTGGCAGCAGCTCGCCGGGGCCGGTGTCCATGAGGTGCCGACCGGCGACTTCTCGTACTACGACCACGTCCTGGACACCAGCGTGATGGTCGGCGCGATCCCGGCGCGGCACCGCGCCGCGGTGGCCGCCGACCCCCTGGACGGCTACTTCGCGATGGCCCGCGGCACCCAGGACGTGGCGCCGCTGGAAATGACCAAGTGGTTTGACACCAACTACCACTATCTCGTCCCGGAGTTGGGGCCGGACACGGTCTTCGCCGCGGACTCCACCCAGCAGGTCGCCCAGCTGACGGAGGCACTCGGCCTGGGGCTCGCCGGGCGGCCGGTCCTCGTCGGGCCGGTCAGCTACCTCCTGCTGGCCAAGCCCGCGCCCGGCGTCCCAGCCGGCTTCGATCCGCTGACGCTGCTCGACCGGCTGCTGCCCGTCTACGCCGAGGTGCTCGCCGATCTGCGGGCGGCCGGCGCCCGCTGGGTGCAGCTGGACGAGCCGGCGCTGGTCCAGGACCGCTCCCCCGCCGTACTGAACGCCGCGGCCCGCGCCTACCGGGACCTCGGTACGCTCACCGACCGCCCGCAGCTGCTGGTCGCCTCGTACTTCGACCGGCTGGGCGAGGCGCTGCCGGTGCTGGCCAAGGCACCCGTCGAGGGCCTGGCGCTGGACTTCACCGGGCCCGCGGCCGGCAACCTCCAGGATCTCGCGGCGGTCGGCGGGCTGCCCGGCAAGCGGCTGGTCGCCGGCGTCGTCAACGGCCGCAATGTGTGGATCAACCACTACGAGCAGTCGCTGGCGACCCTGGGCACGCTGCTCGGGCTGGCCGAGCGGGTCGATGTGTCGTCCTCCTGCTCGCTGCTGCACGTCCCGCTGGACACCGGTGCCGAGCGGGACATCGACCCGCAGATCGTCCGCTGGCTGGCGTTCGCCCGGCAGAAGACCACGGAGATCGTGACGCTGGCCCGCGGTCTGGCCCGGGGCACCGACACCATCGCGGCCGAACTCGCCGCCAACCGCGCGGACCTGGCCTCCCGGGCGGGCTCGGCGCTCACCCGTGCCCCGGCGGTGCGGGCCCGCGCCGCGGCCGTCACCGAGGCCGACGGCCGCCGTTCCCGGCCGTACGCCGAGCGGTCCGCCGCCCAGCGCGCGCACCTCCGGCTGCCGCTGCTGCCGACCACCACCATCGGCTCGTTCCCGCAGACCGCCGCACTGCGCACGGCGCGGGCGGATCTGCGGGCCGGGCGGCTGGACGCCGAGGGATACGAGGAGCGGATCTCGGCGGAGATCCGCGAGGTGCTCGCCTTCCAGGAGAAGGCCGGGATCGACGTCCTGGTACACGGTGAACCGGAACGCAATGACATGGTCCAGTACTTCGCCGAGCAGCTGACCGGCTACCTCGCCACCCAGCACGGCTGGGTGCAGTCCTATGGGACCCGCTATGTCCGGCCGCCGATCCTGGCCGGGGACATCTCCCGTCCCGAGCCGATGACGGTGCACTGGACCCGCTATGCCCAGTCGCTCACCGAGCGGCCGGTCAAGGGCATGCTCACCGGCCCGGTCACCATGCTCGCCTGGTCCTTCGTCCGCGACGACCAGCCGCTGGGCGACACCGCCCGCCAGGTGGCGCTCGCCCTGCGCGACGAGGTGAACGACCTGGAGGCGGCGGGCACTTCGGTCATCCAGGTCGATGAGCCCGCGCTGCGCGAGACGCTGCCGCTGCGTGCGGCCGGCCACGCCGCGTACCTGGCCTGGGCCACCGAGGCGTTCCGCCTCACCACCGGCGGGGTCCGTCCGGACACCCAGATCCACACCCATATGTGCTACGCGGAGTTCGGTGACATCCTCCGGGCCATCGAGGACCTCGACGCCGATGTCATCAGCCTGGAGGCGGCCCGCTCCCATATGCAGGTCGCCGCGGAGCTCGCCACGGCCGGCTACCCGCGCGAGGTGGGGCCCGGGGTCTATGACATCCACTCGCCGCGCGTCCCGGACGTGGCCGAGGCAACGGCCCTGCTGCGCAAGGGACTTGCCGCGATTCCCGCCGAGCGGCTGTGGGTCAACCCGGACTGCGGCCTGAAGACCCGTGGCTGGCCGGAGGTGCGGGCCGCGCTGGAGAACCTGGTCGCCGCGGCCCGGGAGATCCGCGGCGGGCTGCCCGGCGGGGCTTCCTGACGCCGTGCGGGCCGGGGCCGGCACCCGTGGGGGTGCCGGCCCCGGCCCGTCGTCGGCGGCTCAGCCCGTGATGATCGCCGGGTCGCTCACACCCACCTCTCCGGTCTCCACATGGCCGGCGAACCGGCGCAGGAAGGCGGGGTCGGTGTCGGAGGTGACCGACAGGTCGTACCAGCGCTTGCTGGCCCGCAGGTCGAGCGACTTCTTGACGGTGGCGCCGGCCCGGACCGGGTAGGTCTCGGCGGGGCCGCCGTAAGCCTGGGTGACGGTGAGATGGCAGTCGGTGCTGCCGGGGTTGGTCAGGGTGAGTTCGACGCGGCCGGCCGTCTTGTCATGACGGGCGGTCACCTCGGGCCCGGCCTTCTTGCCGTTGCCCTTGAAGGTGCGCAGGAAGCCGTTCGGGCCGTAGACGGACAGGTCGTAGACGTCCTTGGAGTAGGCCGTGTTCCAGGTGTCGGAGATCTTCTTGCCGGCCTCCGTGGTGTACGTCCAGGGGCCGTCGGTGCGGTTGCCCGCGGTGACGGTGAAGCAGGCGCCGGCCTTGTCACCGCTCTTGAAGGTGAGGGTGAAGCGGCCGGTGGACGGGGTCGCGGACCCGTCGACCAGCGGCTCGTACGGCAGCGGGCGGGCGGGGCGGGAGCCCGGCTCCTGCTTGGGCAGCACGGGGTTGGCCGGCGGCTTCGGCACATAGCTGTCGTGCCGCTCCTTGTCCGGCGGCTGGTAGCCGTCGGTGGCGGGGAGCGAGGCCGGCTTGGTGTTCTCCAGCCCGAAGTCGAAGGCGGAGGTCAGGTCGCCGCAGATGGCGCGCCGCCAGGGCGAGATGTTGGGCTCGTGGACGCCGAAGCGGCGCTCCATGAAGCGGATGATGGAGGTGTGGTCGAAGACCTCGGAGCAGACGAAGCCGCCGGTGCTCCAGGGGGAGACGACGAGCATCGGGACGCGCTGGCCGAGGCCGTAGGGGCCCGCGGAGTACTTGGCGTTGCCGCCGAAGCTGTCGAGCTTGGTGTCCACGGTCGACAGGCCACGGTCGGCGGAGGCCGGCGGGAAGGGCGGCAGGACGTGGTCGAAGTAGCCGTCGTTCTCGTCATAGGTGATGAACAGCGCGGTCTTGCTCCACACCTCGGGGTTGGAGGTGAGCGCGTCCAGGACCTGGGAGACGTACCAGGCGCCGTAGTTCGCGGGCCAGTTGGGGTGCTCGGAGAAGGCTTCGGGGGCGGCGATCCAGGAGATCTGGGGCAGCTTGTCGGCCTTCACATCGGCCTTGAGGACGTCGAAGTAGCCGTCGCCCTGCTTGGCGTTGGTGCCGGTGCGGGCCTTGTCGAAGAGCGGGTCGCCGGGCTTGGCGTTGCGGTACTGGTTGAAGAAGAGCAGCGAGTTGTCGCCGTAGTTGCCGCGGTAGGCGTCCTCGATCCAGCCCCACTTGCCGTCCGCGTCCAGGCCGTCACCGATGTCCTGGTAGAGCTTCCAGGAGATCCCGGCCTTCTCCAGCCGCTCCGGGTACGTCGTCCAGCCGTACCCCTCCTCCTCGTTGCCGAGGACCGGACCGCCGCCCGAGCCGTCGTTGCCGACATGGCCCGTGTACATGTAGTAGCGGTTGGGGTCGGTCGCCCCGATGAACGAGCAGTGGTACGAGTCGCAGATGGTGAACGCATCGGCGAGCGCGTAGTGGAACGGGATGTCCTTGCGGGTCAGGTGGGCCATCGTCCCGGCGGTCTTGGCCGGGATCCAGTTGTCGTACTTGCCGTTGTTCCAGGCCTTGTGGCCGCCCGCCCAGTCGTGGTCGAGACCCTCGATGAACTGCATGCCGAGGTTCTCGGCGTCGGGGTGGTAGGGCAGCACCTCCTTGCCGCCGTCCGGCTGGTGCCAGACGGACTTCCCGCTGTCCAGGATGAGCGGGCGCGGGTCACCGAAGCCGCGTACGCCCTTCATCGAGCCGAAGTAGTGGTCGAAAGAGCGGTTCTCCTGCATCAGCACGACGATGTGCTCGATGTCCTTGAGGGATCCGGAGCGTCGCGTGGCGGGGATGGCGGCGGCACGGGCGATGCTGCTCGACAGGGCCGAGGCGCCCGCGGTGGCGCCGGCTATCTGGAGGAAACGCCGTCGATTCAGTTCAGACATGGGGCTGGGAACCTCTTCGGTTGTGGGGGAGTTGGCGAAATGACGGGGTCGGTGTGCGGTTGTGTGAGGAGTGGTGCGGAACCACGGTCAGCAGAGTGTTCCAAGAGGAGCGAGCGCCAGGGAAGGGGGGGTGTCGCAGGTGTGACACATCGCCGTACGCGCGACGAACTCCCTGGTCGGAGATGTCGTACGGTCGACAGTGGAGCATTTCGGGCAAGGAGGACGTGATGGACCGGAGCAGCGATCGGCACGCCGGCGGGGACCGGGCGGCCCGGCCGCCGGAGGAGGTCGCGGCCGGCAACGCCGCCCAGGCCGAGGCATGGAACGGGGACGACGGGGAGTACTGGGTCCGGCAACGCGCGCACCAAGAGGCCCGGTACCGCCGGCTCACCCCGCGGCTGATGGCGGCGGCCGGGATCCGGGCGGACAGCCGGGTGCTGGACATCGGCTGCGGCAGCGGCGGGACGAGCCTGGAGGCGGCGCAGGCCGCTGTCGAGGGAGCGGTGCTCGGCGCCGACCTGTCGGGGCCGATGCTGGCCGAGGCCCGGAAGCAGGCCGCGGCGGCCGGACTTCCGCAGGTCACCTTCACGCAAGGGGACGCTCAGGTCCACGACTTCGGGGCCGCCGCGTTCGATGTCGTGCTCAGCCGCTTCGGGGTGATGTTCTTCGCCGATCCGGAGGCGGCCTTCCGCAATATCGCCCATGCCCTGCGGCCCGGCGGCCGGCTGGCCTTCCTGTGCTGGCGGGAGCTGGCGCAGAACGCCTATCTGACCGTGCCGTTCGAGGCCCTCGCCCCGTATGTGCAGCCGCCGGACTTCGGCGCCCCGGGGGAACCGGGCCCCTTCTCGCTCGCCGGTACCGACCGGATCAGGACGCTGCTGGACGGCGCGGGCTTCGACGGGATCGCGGTCGACGCGGTCGACGAGCCGATGTGGATGGGCACCGACGAGGACGATGCGGTGGCCTCCCTGACCGATATGCCGATGGCCCGCACGATGCTGGCCGCGGCCGACGAGGAGGCCAGGGCCGGGGCGCTCGCCGCTCTCCGGCGCGCTCTGGCCGCCCACCGGGGCCCGGACGGGGTCACGCTCGGCAGCGCGGCGTGGCTGGTGACGGCCCGGCGGCGGTGAGGGCTGCGGCGCGGCCACAGGACCGCGAGAACGGCGGTGGCCACCCCCGCCACGGGGGCGGGGGTGGCCACCGGCGTGTTCAGCCCATCGCCGGTGCCGGCCGGGCGGCCGGGGCCAGCCGGCCCGTGCGGTGCAGTCCGTAGAGGGCGGCACTACAGGCCAGGCCCAGGACCGGGAGGGCGATCCAGGGCAGGGCAGGCAGACCGGCGGACCGGGAGGCGTCCAGTGCGGCGCCGGTGAGCAGATTCCCGAGGGTGATGCCGATCCCGCAGATGGTGTTGTAGAGCCCGTAGTGGGTCGCCACCAGGCGGTTGCCGGACAGCCGGACGATGGTGTCCATCTCGAACGGGTAGGTGATCATCGTGCCGAGGGCGAGCAGCAGCGCACAGAGCGCGGGCGGGACGGCCGCGAGTGCCCAGCGGCCGGGGCCGTCGGCCGGTACCGGCAGCGCCGTGGCGGCCAGCAGCGGGACGAACGCCAGCCCCATGGTCAGCAGCCCCCGGGCGAGGGCGCGGCCCGCGGTCATCCGGGCCTTGCACCAGCGGGTCACCCGGGTCTGGCCCAGGATGGTGCTGAGCCCGGACACCGCGAACAGCCCGGCCACCGCCGCGGTGCCGAACTCCCCGTCGCCGCCCAGTCGTCGTACCTCCAGCGGCAGCGCCAGATAGACCTGGAACGACAGCACATAGGAGCCGATCATGGCTCCGGAGAACAGCAGGAACGGGCGGTTGGCCAGCACGCCCCGCCACGGGGACGGCTCGCCGTCCGGCCGGCGGCCGCCGACGTCGGGTGCGGCCTCGTCCCCGCGGGCCGGCAGCGCCCGGATCTGCACCAGGCTCAGCAGCGCGAAGATCCCGGCCGCAACCAGGCAGGTGACCCGGAAGTTGACGCCGGTGAGCACCATCCCCACCAGCGGGCCGAGCAGGATGCCCGCCTGGTAGAAGACGTTGAACAGCGCGAACGCCTCCAGCCGCCGGTCGCCCGCAGCGGCGGCCAGATAGGCCCGGACCGCCGGGTTGAACAGTGCGCCGGCCAGCCCGGTGGCCGCGGACGCCGCCAGCAGCGCGGACAGCGAGTCCACCAGCCCCAGCGTCGCGAAACCGAGCGTCCGCAGCACACAACCGGCCACGATCAGCGGCTTGTAGCCGAACCGGTCGGCCAGTGCGCCGCCGGCCAGGAACATCCCCTGCTGGCTGAAGTTACGGACCCCCAGGACCAGCCCGACCAGCCAGCCCGCCAGGCCGAGCGTCCCGGACAGATGCGCCGCCAGATAGGGCATCAGCATGTAGAAGCCGAGATTGATGGTGAACTGATTGACCATCAGCAGCCGGGCGCTGCGCTCGTAGGAACGGAACTGGGTGAGCATGCCGGTCACCGGGCCTCCTCCGCAGCCTGGGCGGGCGTCTCGCCGGGGCGGTCCGCCGTGCCGGACGTGCCGAGCGGATCGACGACCTGTGCGCACCGGCTCCAGGCGGTGACCTCCCGCTCCCCCAGCCGGCTCAGGGTCTGCGGCCCGTCCGCCGGCGGGGCATCGAGCAAGTGGTGGGCGGCGCAGTACTGGTCGTCGTACACGGTGCTCAGATAGCGCTGCGGTCCATCGGGGAAGACGGCCGCGATACGAGTGCCGGCCGGCTCGGTCCGGCTCAGCCAGCCGGCGACCAGCGCGACCGCTCCGACGCTCCAGCCGCCGGTGGCGTAGTGCGAGGACGCCAGCGTGCGGCAGGCCCAGACCGCTTCGGCGGGCGCGACCCAGTGCACCTCGCTGAACTGGTCGTAGGCGACATTGCGCGGGTAGATGCTCGATCCGAGCCCGCGCATCAGCCGGGGGCGGGCGGGCTGGCCGAAGATGGTCGAGCCGATGGTGTCGACGCCGACGAGCCGCAGCTGCGGATAGAGCTGGCGGAGCACCCGGGACACCCCGGCGGAGTGCCCGCCGGTGCCCACACTGCACACCAGGACGTCGATATGGCCCAGCTGGGAGGCGAGTTCCAGCGCCAGCGGCAGATAGGCGGTGGTGTTGTCGGGGTTGTTGTACTGGTCCGGGCACCACGCGCCGGGGTGCGCCGCGAGCAGTCCGCGCACCCGGTCGCGGCGGGCCTGCTGCCAGCCGCCGGTGGGGTGCGGCTCGCTGACGATCTCGACCTGTGCGCCGTACGCGGTCAGCAGCCGGGTCATCGAGGACTCCAGACCGGGGTCGGTGACCAGGCTGACGGGGTGGCCGTGGACCATCCCGGCGAGCGCCAGGCCGAGGCCCAGGGTGCCGCTGGTGGATTCGATGATCCGGGCGCCGGGCCGCAACTCACCGCGGGCGCGGGCGCGTTCGACCATGTGGAGTCCGGGCCGGTCCTTGATGCCGCCCGGGTTGCGGCCTTCGAGCTTGGCCCAGAAGCCGCGGCCGGGCGGGGTGAGCGGCTCGGAAATGTGCAGGACCGGGGTGTTGCCGACCAGGCCGGGGATGCCGGAGGCGGGGGCCGGGCCGGGCGTCGGGGAGTCGGGAGCGGGGGCAGCGGGAGAGACGGAACGGGCCGCCGTGGGGAGAGAGTGCATGATTCGCTCTCGTTCGGTGGTGGGATATACGGGCGCTCATCTCGCGCCGGCCGGGGTGGCCGGACGCGACGGCGGGCTCCTATATCCGGCACCGGCACAAGGCGGCGAGGGTGGTCCGCCCGCTGCGGGCGGGTCTGCTTCGCCCGGGTCCGCTCCCCGCGGACGGGCGCCGTCCCGCCGCGAGGCGCACGGCCCCCGCGAGGACGGCGGGCACCGCGGCACCCTCCGCCCCGGCGGCCGGGCGGCCCTGCGGGAGATGGCCGGACCGGCCGGGCCCACAGGTGGAGTCGTGGTGCCCGGCGTCCGCCCCGGCGGCGGTCGCTTGGGCGGGCGCGACGGCCACGGGAGCGGACCGGCCCGACGGGACCGCCGCCGGGGCGGATACGGGGTGGTGGCCTTCGGCGCCGTCGGCACACGGGAGCACCACGGCCAGCAGCCCGGCTACCAGGAGCAGCGGTACGGCCGGCCGGCGCCGGCATAAACGGGCGCCACCACGGGAGCGCGAACCGCCGTGCGGACGGGCACCACTACGGAGGCGGGCACCACTACGGAAGCGAAGACGGAACCGAGGGAGGAACAGAAGGCGGAAAAGAAAGCACAACGGAACGCGGAACGGCACAGGGCCTCCGGGAGACTGCCGCCGCGCCGGAGCGGAATACGCAGGCGGGCAGGCGGCATCGGCAGGGGATCGATCCGGAACCGGCCGGAATCTAGACCTGCTGCACCACGGAGTTCGTTGCGCTGCGCAAGGGTGGCAGGGCGGCCCGGGCGCCCGCGGACGCCCCGGACGGGCCCGGTGCCGGTGGCTGCCAGGCGCAGCCCGCCGAGGGGGTGGGGCACGGCAGTGTCGGGGCGGCGCCCTGCTGGGGCAGGCCCGACACACACAGCTCGTGGGAGTGGTGCTCGGGCTGCTCGGGGTGCTCCGGCTGCTCACACTGGCCGCTGTGTTCGGGGGCGAGCCAGGCACCGGAGTCCGCGGCGGCGGAGGCCGCCACCGGCACGGCGTTCACCAGATGACCCTCGGCGCTCTCCGCCCGTGCCCCGTGGGCGACCAGCACGCTGATCAGCACGGCGGCCAGCCATAGCACACGAAACGGAACCGCTGAACCGCGGTTCCGCATCCTGCTGTTGGACGGCCCGCGGGCCGTCCTGACCGTTGCCATACCGCGATCGTAGCCGCGGCGGCCGGCGGTTGCCGGTATCCCCGCGCCCACCGGCGCATATCAGTCACCGGGCGAGGCGCGACAGCGGTCCGCGTCAGCACCTCGCCCCTACGTTGACGGCCTGTCAGACCAGCGACACCTCGGACGAGGGCGCCGGAGTCCCGGCGGCGGTCTCGGCGACGGCTTCCCGTACGGGCTCGGCGAGCGGCTCGGCCGGCACGGGCGGCGGCACCGCCGGCTGGCTCTTCGCGTCGGGCACGCTGCGCAGCGGGGTGCGGCTGGTCAGCGGGGCCTTGCGGGCCGCCTCGACCCGGCGGGTGAACCAGATGACCTTGCCGTCCGGGGTGCCACAGGTGCCCCAACTGTCGCTCACTGCCGCCACTCTGGAGAGCCCGCCGCCGCCCGCGCTGAGCAACTTCGGCAGGCGCGGCCCCTGGTCGGCGACGGAGGCCGTGAGGTGCCGGCCGGTCCAGCGGAGTTCGACGACGCACGGCGCGTCCGGGCCGATATGGCGATGGACGTTGGTCAGGAGTTCCGCCACTCCCCGGCATACGGGCGGGATATGCAGCTCAAGATCCCAGTACCGCAGGTGCGCGGCCAGAATCCGCTGGATCTGCGGCACACGCTCCGCCGAAGCATGCAGTTCGACCGTGTAGTGCCGGTCGCCGGGAAGTGTCATGTCGTGGCTCCTCACCGCGAGGCTCACGCCCTTCACCTCGTTGGACCAACGAACCCCGAAACACGAAGAGTGAGCATTAATCACGTATGGGTCATTTGTCATGGTGACCCCGTATGGCGGGTTCCGCAACTGATCTTGGTTTAGTGGAGTCCGCCGGCCCGGCCCTCACCCGGCCGGTCCACCAGCCGCGGCAGGACCTTGTCCGGGGTGAGCGGAAGGTCGCGGAACCGGACTCCGGTGGCGTGCCGGACGGCGTTGGCGAGGGCCGCCGCGGTGCCGACGATGCCGATCTCCCCGATGCCCTTGCTGCCCATGGGGTTGAGGTGGGGATCCTCCTCCTCCAGCCAGTGCGCCTCGATCAGCGGCACGTCGGCACAGGCCGGAACGTGGTACGAGGCCAGATCGCACTCGGCGAAGTCACCGAACGCGGGATCCAGCACGCTGCCCTCCATGAGCGCCATCCCCAGCCCCATCGTCATGCCGCCGATGAACTGGGAGCGCGCCGTACGGGAGTTGAGGATGCGGCCGGCGGCGTAGACGCCCAGCAGCCGCCGTGTGCGGACCTCTCCGGTGACGGTGTCGACCTGGACCTCGGCAAAGTGGGCGCCGAAGGCGTGCCGGGCGTACGGGGAGCCCTCGGCCGTCTCCCGGCGGGTGTCGGCGGCGGCGGTCAGCCCGTCCGCCGGGAGCGGTCCGACGTGGTCCCGCAGCCGGTGCCGCAGCGCCGTACAGGCCTTGTGGACGGCCCAGCCCCAGGACGCGGTGCCCGCGGAACCGCCGGCCAGCATCGCGGGCGGCAGATCGCTGTTGCCGATCTCGATCCGGATCCGCTCCTCGGGCACGGCCAGGACACCGGCGGCGAGCTGCGCGAGCACGGTGCGGGCGCCGGTGCCGATGTCGGTGGCGTTCACCCGGATGCGGTAACTGCCATCCGTGGCGGCGTGCGCCTCGGCGGAGGAGGCGGCGATGTAGACCGGGTAGGTGGCGGACGCGACGCCGGTGCCCAGCAGCAGATCGCCCTCGCGGCGGACGCCGGGCCGGGGGTCCCGGGGCAGCCAGCCGAAGCGCTCCGCGCCCTCCCGCAGACAGCCGACCAGCTGGCGGCTGCTGAAGGCGCGGTCGCTGTCCGGCTCGGTGTCCGGCTCGTTGCGCATCCGCAGGTCGACGGGGTCGATGTCCAGGAGGACGGCGAGTTCGTCGACGGCCGACTCCAGGGCGTACATCCCGGGGGCCTCGCCCGGTGCGCGCATCCAGGAGGGCGTCGGTACGTCGAGCGGGACGACGCGGTGCACGGTGCGGCTGTTCGGCGAGGTGTACATGACGCGCCCCGGGACCGCGGCCTGTTCGACGAACTCCGTGACGGTGGAGGTGTGGGTGGCGGCCTCATGGGCGAGGGCGGTGAGGACGCCGTCGTCGCCCGCGCCGAGGCGGACCCGCTGGACGGTGGGTGCGCGATGGCCGACGACCGCCGGCAGCTGCCGGCGCGGCAGGGACAGTTTGACCGGGTGCCCGGTGTGGCGGGCGGCCATCGCGGCCAGGACGACCTGGGGGCGGGGCGTCCCCTTGGAGCCGAAGCCGCCGCCGACGTGCTCGGAGACCACGGTGACCTCGCTCCGGTCCAGCCGGAACAGCGCGGCGAGGTCCTCGCAGACCTTGGTGGCGCCCTGGCTGGAGTCGTGGACGGTCAGATGGCCGTCGCTCCACCAGGCGGTGGAGGCGTGCGGCTCCATGGGGTGGTTGTGCAGCGGCGGCACGGTGTACGTGGCGTCGAGGGTGACCGGCGCGGCGGCGAACGCGCCCTCGAAGTCGCCGCGTTCGCGGGTTCCGGGATAGCCGCCGTTGGCGGTCTCGGCGTCGTACATCCGGGGGTGACCGGCGGTCAGCCGGACGTCGTGCGCGGCGGTTTCGTAGCGGACGCGGACGGCCCCGGCGGCGGCGCGGGCGGTTTCGAGGCGGTCGGCGACGGCCAGCGCGACGTACCAGCCGCGGTGCGGAACCCGGTCGTCCTGGAGCACCCACAGTGTCGGATCGCCGGTGGCCGCGAGCCGGGGCGCGTTCTCATGGGTCAGCACCGTGTACACCCCCGGCAGGGCGAGCGCGGCCGCGGTGTCCACGGCGGTCACCCGGCCGCGGGCGACGGTCGCGGGCACCGGCCAGGCGTAGGCACAGCCCGGCGGGGTGTGTTCGGCCGCGTACCGGGCGGTGCCGGTGACCTTCTCCCGGCCTTCCCGGCGGACGAGCGGGGCGCCCAGGGGGTACGGGAGGGGGCCGAGCGGGAACGAGTCGGGGCTCATGGCGCGCGTCCTTGGATCGGGGGCTGGGGCGGAGGGGGCAGGGGCGTCCTGGTGGTCGGGGTGTGGTCAGTGGTCATCGGCCGGGACAGCCAGCCCGGCCAGCACGCCGACGGCCAGATTGCGGGCGAGCGTGACCTTGAAGCCGTTGTCGCGCAGTGGGCGGGCGGCGGCGAGTTCGGCGTCGGCGGCGCGGGCGAAGGTGTCCTCGGTGGCGGGCGCGCCGCGCAGCACCTCTTCGGCGGCGCGGGCGCGCCACGGCCGGTGCGCGAGCCCGCCGAACGCGAGCGCGGCGTGCCGTACGGTGCCGTCCCGCACCTCCAGTACGGCGGCGACGGAGGCCAGCGCGAAGGCGTAGGAGGCACGGTCGCGGGCCTTGCGGTAGCGCGAGCGGGCGCCGGGGGCCGCCGGCGGGAGCCGGACGGCGGTGATCAGTTCGCCGGCCCGGATCTCGGTGTCCCGCTCCGGGCTGTCACCGGGCAGCCGGTGGAAGTCGGTCACGGGCACGGTCCGCTCCCCGTCAGGGCCGTACAGCAGAACCTCGGCGTCGAGGGCGGCCAGCGCCACCGCCATGTCCGACGGCTGGGTGGCCACGCAGTGGTCGGAGTGGCCCAGTACGGCGAGATCGCGATGCACCCCCTCACGGGCCGGGCAACCGGTGCCGGGGGCGCGCTTGTTACAGGGCTTGGTGATGTCCTGGAAGTACAGGCAGCGGGTGCGCTGAAGCAGATTGCCGCCGGTGGTCGCGATGTTCCGCAGCTGCCCCGAGGCGCCGGCCAGCAGCGCCTGCGACAGGGCGGGGTAGCGGTCGCGGACGGCGGCCGCCGCGGCGAGATCGCTGTTGCGGACCATCGCACCGATCCGCAGTCCGCCGTCCGGCAGCTCCTCGATCCGGTCGAGCGGCAGCCGGGTGACGTCGATGAGCAGCTGCGGCGTCTCCACCCCCAGCTTCATCAGGTCGACGAGGTTGGTGCCGCCGCCGAGGAAGCGGGCACCGGGCTGCCCGGCCGCGGCCCGTAGAGCCTCCTCGACGCTGGTCGCCCTCAGATAGCCGAACGGTTTCACGGCGCCGCCTCCCGGACCGCTTCGACGATCCGCGGATAGGCGCCGCAGCGGCACAGGTTGCCGCTCATCCGCTCGCGGATCTCGTCGTCGGTGAGCTCGACCGGGGCGCCGGGGTCCGCGGTGGGCGGGGTGACATGGGACGGAAAGCCGGCCGCCACCTCGGCCAGCATCCCGGCCGCCGAGCAGATCTGGCCTGGGGTGCAGTAGCCGCACTGGAGGGCGTCCCGCTCCAGGAAGGCCTGCTGAAGGGGGTGCAGCCGCTCCCCCTCGGCGAGGCCCTCGACCGTGGTGATCTGCTGCCCGTCCAGTGCCACGGCGGGCAGCAGACAGCTGTTGGCGCGCCGCCCGTCGACGAGCACGGTGCACGCGCCGCACTGGCCGTGGTCGCAGCCCTTCTTGGCACCGGTCAGGCCGAGGCGTTCGCGGAGCAGGTCCAGGAGGGTGGTGCGGTGGTCCACGGTCAGCGTCTGCGTCACTCCGTTGATGCGCAGCACCAGCGAGGACTGTGCGCCGTCCGCCGACGGCGCACCGCCGGGCTCCGGCGGATGATGGGTGGGCTCCACTCGCTCATGCCTTTCGATCCGGGCCGCGGGGGGGGCGGCTGCCGTGGGCCTGGGACGTGTTCCTGCGCCGTGACCATGCCGATCCCGCCGCCTCAGGAGTGCCGAGGACCGCTAGCGGGTCTCCAGCCGCAGCTCGACTTCCTTTTCCTGGTCACCGGCGGCCGTCCCGAGGACGTGCACGGCGAACGCGGACTCCAGCCCCTTGCGCAGCTGGTCGACCGCCCAGTAGCCGCCCTGGAGGCTGACCATGACGGGCGCGGTCAGCCGGCGCGGCTCGGCCGCGGCCTTGCGCTCGCTCACGTCGAAGGTCGAGGTCCACACGGTCGACCCCGCCCCGGCCACCTCTTCGGGCACATCGTCCGCCGCCCGGTCGGAGGTGAAGGTGGTCCGCAGCGCGCTGAAGACGGCGTGCGCGTCCTGCGTCGCGCAGCTCTCCAGCTCCACCATCACCTCGGCCGATACATGTTTCGCGTGTGACGCCTGATCCGCGCTGTTCACTGTGGGGCCTTCCGTTGTGGGCCTTCCTCCGGGGGCTGAACGCTTCCAGGCTCACCCGGCGGCCCGGTGTGTGCGACCGGAGGCACGAACGAGTGGTTTGAACGGGCGGCACCCGCATGCCACCCGATCGGGAGATTACGCTGTGTAGTCAGCGCGAGCGTTCTGTGATCGGAGCTTCCTCAGGCGCAGCGCTAGGCCCTCGCAGCAGCCATCGTCGAACCAAGCCAGAGGAGCCCTCGTTGACCAGCGCCACGATCGACCAGAAAGCCACCGGCTACACCGTCCGCCATGCGCTCTGTATGGCGCGCGCCTCCGAGCTCGCCTACAAGGACGAGCAGATCATCGAAACCACCGCCCGGGAGTGGGGCTTCGACCGGGTGCGCCACCACCACACCACGTTCCGCCCGCCGTTCCCGCTGGAGGACACCCAGGCGTACACCCTCGGCGGGCACAGCATGATCATCACCAGCTTCCGGGGCACGGAGCCGGTGAAACTGCGCGACTGGCTGTCCGACGCCACCACGCCGCCGTGGCCCGGCCCCGGCGGCAAGGGCTATGTCCACTACGGCTTCGGGGAGGCCCTGGAGTCCGTCTGGCCGCAGGTCCGCGCCGCCATCGACGCGTTCCGCGACAACCGCCAGACGGTGTGGTTCACCGGCCACAGCCTCGGCGGGGCGCTGGCGATGCTGGCCGGCGCGCGGCTGCATTTCGAGGAGCCGCATGTGACGGCCAACGGTGTCTACACCTTCGGCCAGCCGCGCACCTGCGACCGGCAGCTGTCCAAGGAGTTCAACACGGCCTTCTCCGACCGTATGTACCGCTTCGTCAACAACAACGACATCGTGCCGCAGCTGCCCCCGGAGCCCGTCTTCCACCATGTCTCCGCCTTGCGCTACATCGACGCGCAGGGCGCCCTCCACCACACCATGCCGTTGCTCAGCGGCCTGGTGGACCGCGCCCAGGGCCTCACCGCCGACCTGCTCGCGCCCGCCTCCGACGGTGTCCGGGACCACTTCATGGCCGCGTACGTCAACGCCTTGGAGAAGAACCAGAACTGATCGGCCGCCTCCCGCCCGGGCCGGTCGCAGCCCTGGTCAGAGCGGCTGGGTGAGGTTGACCGCGTTGCCGTCCGGGTCCTGGATATGGGCGACCCGCTGACCCCAGGGCATATCGGTGGCCGGGCCCCGCACCGTTCCGCCGAGCGGCCCGACCCGGTCCAGCAGGGCATCGACGTCCTGGACGGCGATGCTGAGCAGGATCCGGGTCGGGGTGCCGGTCTCGACGTTCCGGTCCGCCACGATGCCCAGCTCCGAGCCGCCGACCCGCAGCCCGACGAAGAAGACCGGGCCCTCCTCGGGCACCCGGGTGAACTCCTCGGCGCCGACCAGCTCGCGGTAGAAGCCCTGGAGCCGGTCGAGGTCAGGGGTGACGATGATCGGCTGGACGGCGGCGGGGGCTGCGGGTGAGGTGGCAGACATGGCGTCCTCCGGGGGTGGGGCCTGTGTGGTCGCTGAGGTAGACCGCGCCCGGCTTGCCGATTCATCGGTCGGGGCGGGCGGAATACGTCGGCGAGGGCGGGAAGCAATCGGCCGGGATGGCAGACGGTACGCCGACCCGGAAGTCGCGGGCCAGGGCCGTCCGGGCGGTGGCGCTGACGCACATCTCGGAGAGCACCCCGCAGAGCGCCAGGGCCTCGACTCCCGCGTCATCGAGCAGGGCACCGAGCCCGGTGCCCGCGAAGCCGTCGTCCTCGGTCTTCCGGATCACCGTCTCGCGGGGCCCGGCCGCCACGGGCAGATGGAGTTCCCAGCCCGGGGTGTGGGGCTCATCGACGGTTCCGGGCTCACCGTCGTTCTGTAGATGGACGACCAGTGCCCAGTCGTCGCCACCTCAGTCGTCGCCACGTCGTCGCCACCTCGGTCGTCGCCACCGCTGCCCTCTCCCCCACCGTCACGATGACCATGGTGCGGGCCAGGCGGCCCACAGCTCACCCACCGCGGCGGAATCCAGCCACGCGCCCGCCCTCGCCGACCCGCTCGCCCCGCCCCTCCCCCGTCGCTGCCGCGCCCGGCCGCACCGGTCGCCGGTCGTGCACGGACCGCCGCTGAGCTGCCGAAACGATCCGTACGCCGCATCCGCCGCGAGGCACGGCGCCCAGCCGACGGCACGCCAGGACGCCCGGCGCGCGCCGGACACGCGCCGCTGAGCCGTCCGGCCGCACATCGTTGCCACGGGCATCGACCTGGACGGATCATCCGTACGGAACGCCGTACGGACGTACGGAGGCACGGGATGACCGCACCGGGACGACGCGAGGAGACCACCGTGGAGCCAGCCACCGTCAACGGCCACTGCGCACCGGAATTCGCGGGCGTACGGGAGGCGTTCGAGCGGAACTTCAGCGCGCACGGTGATGTCGGCGCGGCGGTCACGGTGACGGTGGACGGCGAGGCGGTGGTGGACCTGTGGGGCGGGCACACGGACGCCGCCGGGACCCGCCCCTGGGAGCGCGACACGCTGGTCAATGTCTACTCGACGTCCAAGGGGATGACCGCACTGTGCGCCCATCTCCTCGTGGACCGGGGCGAGTTGAACCTCGATGCGCCGGTGAGCCGGTACTGGCCCGAGTTCGGGCAGGCCGGCAAGGAGGACATACCCGTGCGCTGGCTGCTCAGCCACCGGGCCGGTCTGATCGCGCCCCGGGAGCCGCTGCCCGCAGGGCACGCCTACGACTGGGAGCGGGTATGCGCCATCCTGGCGGCCACCCCGCCGTGGTGGGAGCCGGGCACCGCGCAGGGCTATCACGCGGTGACCTTCGGCTACCTCGTGGGCGAGGTCGTGCGGCGGATCACCGGGCAGTCCCTCGGCTCGTTCCTGCGCAGCGAGATCACCGGGCCGCTGGGGGCCCGGGTGTTCATCGGTACCCCCGCCGAGGAGCACGCCCGCTGCGCCGACATGGTCGGGCAACTGGACGAGGCGCGTCTCGCCGAGCAGTTCCCCGGTGCGCCGAAGCCGCCGTTCCGGTCGCTCGCCGACCATCCGCTGGCCATCGTGATGCTGGCGCTGACGTATATCCCCACCGGCGATGTCAACAGCGCCGCCTACCGGTCGGCCGAGATCCCGGCGGGCAATGCCCATGCCGGTGCGCACGGGCTGGCCACGGTCTACGGCGCGCTGGCGGCCGGCACACTCGTACGGCGCGGCACCCTGGAGGCGATGCGCCGGTCGCAGAGCCGGCCGGGCGAGCGTGATCTGACCATCGACGCGCTCGCCCCGGCGGGGTACGAACACCGCTGGGGGCTGGGCTACATGCTCAACCACCAGGGCCAGGCGGGGCCCAATCCGCGGGCGTTCGGGCACGGGGGTGCGGGCGGCTCCTTCGCCTTCGCCGATCCGGAGAACCGGCTGTCGTACGCATACACCATGAACAAGTACGGCGGCGGCACGACGGGCCAGGACCCGCGCAACGCCGGGCTGGTCAGGGCGGTGTACCAGGCGTTGGGTCGGAACCGGAGCTGAAAGCGGGCCCGGGTGATGTCCCTCCGGTCATGAACGGAGGGACTGGACCCGGGGCGCGGACGGGTCGGGTGGCGGTGCCGGGCGGCGGCCGGCCGGGACCGCCGGGTTCCGGTGCCGGCATCGTGCCTGGTCACGCGCCGTGCGGCGGCTCCAGCTCGGCCCGGAAATCTGGCCCCGCCATCCCCGTGGCCGAGCGCAATAATGGGAGGTGCGGCATGCATCCGGTCCTGGCGGGAGCGCCGTGGCCCGGGGAAAGGGTGTGGTGATCATGGAACGGGACACCGAGACGGTTCACGAGGCGTATGCGTTCGTCTGTCTGCACTGCGGACACGGCTGGGAAGAGGAGTACGAGATCCGGCACACCACGGATCTGGCCGGCCACCGGCGCGCCGACTACTTCACCCGGGGCGCCCGTGTCGCTTCCCCGCTGACCCGCGCCGACTGCCCCTCCTGCAACCGCGGCCCGATCCGGATCCTGCGCCCCGGCCGGGTGAACTCGACCCGCCCGTATCTCGCCTGAGCCTCTTCCCTGATACCTGACACAGCGTCACCATCCGGTGTGCAGCAGGTGGTTGAGCAGGAGGGCGAGTACCGCCTGGGCGGTCAGCCATGCCCGCTGCCGGGCCTCGGGCAGCAGGACGCAGGCGGCCGGCAGCCAGGTGGCGAACGGCAGCCAGATCCGTTCGGTCTCCGCCTTGCTCATCCCGGAGAGGTCGGCGACGAGCAGGGCGAGCAGCGCGGCCAGCACGAGGACGACCAGCCGGCCGGCGGGGTCCCGCGGCGGCCCGGCGGGCAGGCGGAGGCCACGCCCGGCGGTGCGGGCCGAAGCCAGGGCGTGTCCTAGCGCGCGGCGCAGCGCGGCCACCGTCGCGGGCCCGATGATCAGGACCGTGCAGGCGAGATTGGCCCACACCCAGTACGCGTACGGGCGGACCGCGGCGGCGCCCTGGTAGTAGCGCTCGACCAGCAGGAGGTACCCCTCCCACCAGGAGAAACCGGCCAGGGTGAAGGCGACGGCGACGGCCGCCGCCCCGGCCGCCACGAGGGGCAGCGGGCGCACGGTCCGGGCGAGCCACAGCACCGCGGCGGCGATCAGCGCGATCAGGGTGAGCCCGTAGGAGAGATAGCAGGTCAGGCCGAAGAGGAGCCCGGAGGCCAGGGCGGCGGCGGCCGGATGGCGGGTGCGGCGGGTGGCGGCGAGGGCGAGCAGCGCCAGCGACCAGGCGGCGACGGCCGCGAAATAGCCGTCCGCCGAGGTGCCCACCCACACGGCCGACGGGACCAGGACGAGGAACGGGGCGGCCCGGCGGGCGATCGGCTCACCGGCCAGCGCCCGCACCGCGATCAGCACCGCGGCCACCGCGGACGTGCCGACGACCAGACACCAGAGGCCGGCCCAGCCGCCCCCGCCCAGCCCGATGCGGTCCAGACCGACGAAGGTGAGCACGGCGGCCGGTGGATGCCCGGCGACATGGGCGGGCCAGTGGTCCGGTGCGTTGTTGAGGATGTGGTGGGTGAAGTCGCGCAGCGCCGGCCCGAGGTCGTCGAAGCGGTCGATGACGGTCAGGTACTCGTAGGCGGTGGTGAGCCGCCCGGCTATCCCCGTCCGCCAGCCGTCGATCATCGCCAGCGCACCGGTCCAGGCCAGCGCGCCCACCCAGCCCAGGACGACGAGACGCCGCCAGGGCAACCGGGCCGCGAGCGGCGGCCCGTGGACGATGACAAGGACGGCGATCACGATCGCGGCGGGGGTACCGGGCCCCAGATGCGGGGACCACGAGGCGTACAGCGGGGGCCAGTTGACATGGAGGCTGCCGTTGGCGCGCTCGATGACGGTACCGACGACGGCAGCGGCCAGCACGAGCAGCGCACCGGCCGCGGCCGCCACCAGATCGAGGCGGCGCGCGGCGCGTTCTTCCGAGGTCACACGGGGGGTATCACAGGAGGTCACGCCCGCACGCTAAGCGCCGGGAGGCGGTAGCGGGCGGGCGGCGGCGGGTGCGTCATCGATCCGTCAGATTTGGCGGACGGAGTGCGGACGGAGTCCCGTCTTAGCTGATCCGGCTCCGCCTCAGTCGAGGCAGAACTCGTTGCCCTCGATGTCCTGCATCGCGATGCACGACTCGTTGAACTCATCGGCTCGCAGGACTTGCACGCAGACCGCGCCGAGCGCGATCAGACGTGCGCACTCGGCCTCCAGTACGGCGAGGCGCTCTTCCCCCACGAGCCCGGTGCCGGCCCGGACGTCGAGATGCACCCGGTTCTTGACGACCCTGCCCTCGGGAACGCGCTGGAAGAACAGTCGCGGGCCGACGCCCGAGGGATCGACGCAGGCGAACGCCGAACCCTGTTGGTCAGCCGGCAGCGAGCGGTCGAAGTCGTCCCACGTGGCAAACCCCTTCGGCGGCGGCGGTACGACGTACCCCAGCACCTCGCACCAGAAGCGAGCGACGCGCTCAGGTTCGGCGCAGTCGAAGGTGACTTGGAACTGCTTGATCGACGTCATCGGCACACCATAGCGGCGCGTGCTGTTCACCGAGCCCCTGGGATGCCCTCTCGCCGCGCGGGCCGAGGGCTCGCGAACCCACCGCCGCGCCGCAGCGCCACGAAGCAACGCCCGTTGTCCGGGGCCTGGTTGACCGGGTGGGGTGCGGTCCACTGTTCGGTGGGGGTCCAGGCGGTGGCGGAGGCGTAGCGGAGGAGCGCGGGGGTGCCGACGCGGGCCCAGGGGAAGAGGTCGTCCGGGGCGCGGGAGGTGTGGCGGTGGGTGGGGGAGCCGCCCTCGACCCGTACCTGGACCTGTTCGTCGACGTCTGCCGGGGTGGTCTCCACGATGAGCAGGCCGTGCGGGGCGAGGAGTTCGGCGGTGCGGGCGAGGAGGGCATGCGGGTCGCCGCCGATGCCGATGTTGCCGTCGAGGAGCAGGGCGGTGTCCCAGGTCCCCTCTCCCGGGAGGGTGTCGAAGACCGAGCGGTGCAGTGCGCTGCCGCCGAGGGCGGTGGTGCGGGCCACCGCGGCCGCGCTGACGTCGATGCCGAGGGCCCGCCGGCCCTGCGCGGCGAGCGCGGCGACCAGCCGGCCGGGGCCGCAGCCGATGTCGAGGACGCTGCCCGCGCAGCGGCGCAGCGCCGACAGATCGGCGGCGTCCGCTCCCGCGCACCAGCGCTCGACCTCCAGAGGCAGCAGCCAGCCGTCACTGCGGCGCAGGAAGAGCGGGCCGCGGCCGCTGCGCAGCGCGTCGGCGTACGGGTCCGCGCCCCAGGAGGCGGTGTCGCGCCGGTCGGGGTGGGTCGTGGGCGGCACGGTGGTGCTCATCGTGCGGTGACCGGGGACAGCCGGGCCAGGGTGGCGGCGAAGCGGCCGGCGGGTGCGGCGGAGGCGACGTGGTGCGCATCGTCCGCGGTGTCGACATCGCGCAGCGGCGGCAGCTGCCGCACCCGGAGTCCGGCGGCGGCCAGCCGGGCCCGCTGGGCGGCGCCGGTGCGGTCGGTGGACATGGGTACGCCGCGCAGCAGCCGGGGGTCGGGGGTGGCCAGGCCGAGCGCCCAGAAGCCACCGTCCTCGGCCGGCCCGAACCAGGCGTCGCAGCCGTCCCAGGCACCGGACTCCAGTGCCGGGGCCAGGAGTTGCGGGGTGATCTGCGGGGTGTCCATGCCGAGGAGCAGGGTCGGGCCCGTGCTTCCGGCGAAGGCCGCGGCGAGCCGCTCGTCGAGGCCACCGGGGCACTGCGGCCGGACCTCGAAGCCGGCCGGCAGCCAGCTTCCGGGGCGGCCGGCCAGGACGAGCACCCGCCGCCGGGCGGGCATGGCGCGGACGGCCCGGAGGGTGTCGTACAGCGCCGCCTCGGCCAACTGGGCGGCCTCGTCCGGGGTGTAGGGCGGGGTGAGCCGGGTCTTGACCCGGCCGGGCACCGGTTCCTTGGCGATGACCAGGACCGTGGTGGGACCGGTCGGCGCCGGGGAGGCTGCGGGAAGGATCATCGGGCCGTCTCCTCCGTACGGGGTGCGAGCGGCGGCTGCTGGAGAACGGCGCGCATATCGCGCACCGCGTGCCAGGTGCCGCGCCAGGTGCCGGTGACCTTCGAACGGCCGGTGCGCGGCCGGTAGGGCACCGCGCGCTCCTCGACGCGCCAGCCGGCGTCGGCGGCCCGGACGACCATCTGGAGGGGGTAGCCGCTGCGGCGGTCGGTGAGGCCGAGTCCGAGCAGCGCGGTGCGCCGGGCGGCGCGCAGCGGGCCGAGGTCGTGCAGACGCAGTCCGGTGCGGCGGCGCAGCATCCGGGCCAGTACGGCGTTGCCGGCCCGCGCGTGGGGCGGCCAGGCGCCGCGGCCCTGGGGCCGGCGGCGGCCCAGCACCAGATCGCTGGTGCCGTCGTGGACCGTGTGCACGAAGGGAATGAGGAGCGCGGGGTCGAGGGAGGCGTCGCAGTCGCAGAAGCAGACGATGTCCGCGTCGGCGGCGAGCAGTCCGGCGTGGCAGGCGGCGCCGAAACCGCGGCGGGGCTCGTGCACCACGGTGGCGCCCAGATTGCGGGCCACCTCGGCGGAGCCGTCGGTGGAGCCGTTGTCGACGACGATCGCCCGCCAGCCGGCCGGGATGCGGGACAGCACCCAGGGCAGCGCGGCGGCTTCGTCGAGACAGGGCAGTACGACATCCACCAGGGCGGGCCGGGGGACGGGGGGTGGGGAGTGGGTCACGCGTTCACCTGCGTATCAGAGGCGGACAAGGGGAGTTGCGGGGTTGGCGGGCGGGGACGGCGGCGGCCGGCACGGCATACGGGTCATCCCGCCGGGGCCGCCCGCATGCCCTCGCGGGCGAACTCCGCCATCCCCGCCGCGAATCCGGTGGCCGCCCGCCAGCCGAGGTCCTCGGCGATCCGGTGCGAGGACGCGGTGATGTGCCGTACGTCGCCGAGCCGGTACTCCCCCGTCACCACGGGCGCCGGACCTCCGCACGCCGCGGCCAGGGTCCGCGCCATCTCGCCGACGGTGTGCGGCACTCCGCTGCCCGTGTTGTAGGCGGTCAGGGCGCCCGCGGGCCGGTCCGGCAGGGCTTCCAGCGCCACGGCGTTGGCCGCCGCGACATCCCGCACATGGACGAAGTCGCGCCGCTGGCCGCCGTCCTCGTAGACCCTCGGCGACTGACCGCGGGCCAGCGCCGAGCGGAAGAAGGAGGCGACCCCGGCGTACGGGGTGTCGCGCGGCATCCCGGGGCCGTAGACGTTGTGGTAGCGCAGCGCGACGGCCCGGCCGCCGGTGGCGCGCGCCCAGGAGACGGCCAGATGTTCCTGGGTGAGCTTGGTGGCCGCGTAGACATTGCGCGGGTCGGTGGGGGCGTCCTCGCCGACCATGCCGGGCCGCAACTCCGCGCCGCAGTGCGGACAGCGGGGCTCGAACCGCCCGGCGTCCAGCTCGGCCACCGCCCGAGGACCGGGCCGCACCACCCCGTGGCGGGCGCAGAGGTAGCGCCCCTCCCCGTAGACCACCATCGACCCGGCGAGGACCAGCTGCCGCACCCCGGCCGCGGCCATCGCGGCCAGCAGCACCGCCGTGCCCAGGTCGTTGCAGCCCACGTAGTCGGGCGCATCGGCGAAGTCCTTGCCGAGGCCCACCATCGCCGCCTGGTGGCAGACCGCGTGCACGCCCCGCAGGGCGGCGTCGACGGCCGTCCGGTCCCGTATGTCGGCGACGATGCGCCGCTCCCCCGGGCGCGGGGGCGGGGGTTCGGGGTGCGCCGAGGGCAGCAGCGCGTCGAGGACGACGGGTTCGTGCCCGCGCGCCAGGAGCGCCTCGACGACCTGCGATCCGATGAATCCGGCGCCGCCGGTGACCAGTACACGCATGCCGGTGACGCTAGGCGCGGCGGCGCTTTTCGGCCCGTGTTCGGGACGCCGCGTCATGGGTCCGTAAGATCCTCGGCCCGTCCGGCGGGGGTGCTCTCCGGGCGGGTGGTGCCACTGCGATTCGGTAACAGCACGCATTCGAGGTATTTCGGTACGGCATATGTTGCCTATGCTCAGGTCGGGGGGCGGGGGCCGCTTTCGGACATTCCGACGGCCGACGGCCCTCTTGCCCGATCACTTCACCTGACACCGTCGGAGAACACCTTGGCCGTGGACGAGGGGGAGCAGCGGACCGGCGCCCGTGCGCTGGCCGTGCTCCCGTACGCGGTCATGGCCGTGGTCACCACGGTCGATCTCACCGCGGGCCCGGGGGTCGGCTTTCTGCCCCTGGTGTCACTGGGCCCGGCGTTCGCGGGGCTGGTCGGCGGCTGGCGGCGGACGGCGGTGGTCGGCCTGACGGCGTTCGTGCTCTGCCTCGGTCTGGGCGTCCACAGCGGCCTGTTCGAGAGCCGGCGCGGGCTGACCGCCCTGCTGTCGGTGGCCGGGGTGACCGCGGCCGGGGTGGCCGCCGCGGTGATGCGGCAGCGGCGGGAGGCCGAACTGGCCAGCGTCCGCTCGATCGCCGAGGTCGCCCAGCGGGTGCTGCTGCGCCCGGTGCCGCGGGGCGCGGGCCCGCTGCGGATCGCGGTCTCGTACACCTCGGCGGTGGCCGAGGCCCGGATAGGCGGTGATCTGTACGAGGTGGTGACCTCGCCCGCCGGGGTGCGGATCATCGTCGGCGATGTGCAGGGCAAGGGCCTGGAGGCCGTGGAGAGCGCGGCGGTGGTACTGGGGGCGTTCCGGGAGGCGGCGCATGACGAACCGGATCTGACCGCCGTCGGCGAGCGGCTCGAACGGGCGCTGAACCGCCATCTTTCCGGTGAACGGTTCGTCACGGCGGTGCTCGCCGAGATCGGTGACGGTCCGCGGGCCACCCTGCTGAACTTCGGCCATCCGGCGCCGCTGGTCGTCCGGCCCGACGGCACGGTCGGCTTCGCGTCCCCGCCCGACCGCGCCCTGCCGCTCGGCCTCACCCTGCACGGCGCCGCCGCCCCGGCCCCCTACGAGGTGCCGTTCACCCCCGGCGACCAGTTGCTCTTCTACACCGACGGGGTCACCGAGGCCCGCGACGCGGCGGACCGCTTCTACCCCCTCAACGAACGCGCCGCGCTGCTCAAGGACCCCGACCCGGAGGCCGCGCTGCGCTCGGTGCGCGAGGACCTGGTCGAGCATGTCGAGGGGCCGCTGCAAGATGACGCCGCGATGCTGCTGGTCCGCTACCGGCAGCGCCGGTGAACGGGCTTCAGCTCAGCGGCAGCCCCGTGTAGTTCTCCGCCAGCTCCGCGGCGGCATGCGGCGAGCCGGCGATCCGGTCGAGCTGGGAGAGCTGGAGCCGGGTGTCGAACGGGCTCTGGTCCGGGGCGGTGTGCAGGGTCGTCGTCATGAAGGACGAGAAGTGTTCGGCGCGCCAGACCCGGCGCAGACAGGTGTCGGAGTAGGCGTCGAGCAGCTCCGTGGAGCCGGTGCGGTGCAGCAGGTCGAGGGCGCGGGCCAGGACGGTGACATCGGCGACGGCCAGGTTGAGGCCCTTGGCCCCGGTGGGCGGCACGATGTGCGCCGCGTCGCCGGCCAGCAGGACCCGTCCGTAGCGCATCGGTTCGGTGACCGAACTCCGCATGGGCAGCACCGCCTTGGCGGTGAGCGGTCCGCGCGCGAGTTGCCAGGGGCCGTCGATCGCGGCGCGGGCCTCCAGTTCGTCCCAGATGCGGTCGTCGGGCCAGTCGGCGGGGTCGGTGCCGTTGGGGACCTGGAGGTAGAGCCGGCTGACGGTCGGCGTACGCATGCTGAACAGCGCGAAGCCGCGCGCGGAGTGGGCGTAGATCAGCTCGTCGTGGGAGGGCGGGACCTCGGCGAGCACCCCGAGCCAGGAGTAGGGATAGCTGCGGGTGTACGTACGGCGGACGTCCGCCGGCAGGGCCTCCCGGGCCACGCCGTGGAAGCCGTCGCAGCCCACGAGGTAGTCGCAGGTCAGGGTCTGCTCGCGGCCCTGGTGGCGGTAGCGGACAGCGGGCCGGTCGGTGTCCGCGCCCGTCACGGCGAGCGCCCGCGCCCCGAACAGCAGCGGTGGCCCGTCCGCGAGCTGGAGGGCGATCAGGTCCTTCACCACTTCCGTCTGGGCGTAGACCATGACCCGGCGGCCGCCGGTCAGGGCGGGGAAGTCGAGGCGGTGGGCCCGCCGGTTCCAGCGCAGCTCGACGCCGTCGTGGACCAGGCCCGCCCGGTCCATCCGCTCCCCCGCCCCGCAGGCGCGCAGCACGTCGACGGTGCCCTGTTCCAGGATGCCCGCGCGCTGGCGCCGTTCGACATAGGAGCGGTCGCGGCTCTCCAGGACGACGCAGTCGATTCCGGAGCGGTGCAGCAGCCGCGCGAGCAGCAGCCCGGCCGGGCCGCCGCCGATGATGCCGACCGTGGTGTGGCGGGGGTGGGTCACTGGGCCGTTCCTTCCGCGGGGTGGGGTGCGGGGGCGCCGGGGCCGGGGGCCGCGGCCGGGGAGCCGTTGTCCAGGTGGGCCGCGAGGTGGTCGAGGAGGGCGGTGCGCACCGGGGCGGGGCGTTCCACGTTGGCCAGATGGGCGGCGCCGGACAGTTCCAGCAGGCGGGCGTCCGGGATGCCGTCGGCGAGTTCGCGGGCGTGCGCGGGCGGGGTGGCCGGGTCGTCGCGGCCCGCGATGACGAGCGTGGGGGCGGTGATCCGGGCCAGGCCGGCGCGCAGATCGTAGGCGGCGAGGGCGTCGCAGCAGGCCGCGTAGCCGGCCGGCGTCACCGACCGGCGCACCGCCCCGACCAGCGCCCGGGCCTGTGGCGTGGCGGCGAAGGCCGGGGTGAACCAGCGGCCGGCGGCGGCGTCGGCGATGGGGCCGAGGCCCGCTTCCCGTACCAGCGCGGCCCGTTCGTGCCAGCCCGCCGGCTCACCGAACCGTGCCGAGGAGCAGAGCAGGGCGAGCGAGGCGATCCGCTCGGGGTGGTGGGCGGCGAGCCAGGCCCCGACGGCGCCGCCGAGCGAGATCCCGGCGTAGGCGAACCGCTCGATACCGAGGGCGTCGGCGAGACCGAGCACCAGCCGGGCCAGACCGGGGACGGTGGTGGTGGGGGCGGGTCCGGCGCCCAGCACCCCGGCGGGCGTGCCGCCGTGGCCGGGGAGGTCCCAGCGGATGACCCGGTGCTGCCGTGCCAGGGACGGGAGTTGGGGGTCCCAGACGACGAGCGAGGTGCCGAGCGAGGGGCCCAGGAGCAGCGGCGGGGCGTCTTCGGGACCGTCCGCGGTGTGGTGCGGGAGCGGGGTGGCGGGCGGCTGGGTCATGCGGACTCCTGTGGGTGGCGCTCGGTGCGTTGCAGTGCACGGTCCACGAGGGCGCCGGCGGAGCCCAGGTAGCCGGTGGGGTCGAGGAGTTGACGCAGCCGCGACGGGGACAGGGCGGGGGACGGGGCCGGGGCCTCGCGCGGGGTGGTCGGGTCTCCGGGCGGGGCGGGCCGGTCCGCGTCACGGGCCGTGGGCGGCGCCTCGTGCAGCAGCTCGTCCAGCGCCGCCGCCAGCGTGATGCCCCGCTCCGCGGTCCACCGGGCCGCGGTGTCCAGGAGGCGGCGGGCCTCGGTGCGGCCGGTCAGCGCGGTGAGGGCGGCGACCAGGCGTTCGGTGACGACCAGACCGCCGGTCGCGTCGAGGTTCTGCCGCATCCGGTGCGGGTGGACGCGCAGTTCCGCGGTCAGGACGGCGGCGTCCCGGGCCGCGCCGCCGGTCAGCCGCAGGGCGTCCCGCAGCGGCTGCCATTCGGCGTGCCAGGCGCCGGCCGGGCGTTCGTCCTCGGCGGCCAGCGAGCCGTACAGCACCGCGGCGAGCCCGGGGACCTGCCGGGCGGCGGCCGCGATGAGCGTGGCGCGCACCGGGTTGGTCTTGTGCGGCATGGCGGAGGAGCCGCCGCCGCTGCCCTCGGTGAGTTCGCCGAGCTCCGTGCGGGAGAGGGTGAGGACGTCGGCGGCCGCCTTGCCGAGGGCGCCCGCGGTGAAGGCCAGCGCACCGGCGAGATCGGCGACCGGGGTGCGCAGGGTGTGCCAGGGCAGGGCCGGTGCGGCGAGTCCGGTCTCGGCGGCGTAGCGGGCGAGGAGCCGGGCGCCCAGGTCGGGGGCGGGCGGCGCGCCGTCGGCCGCCGCGTAGGCGTGGAAGGCGGCGAGGGTGCCGGCCGCGCCGCCCAGTTGCACCGGCAGCGCGGCACGTACGGACGCCAGCCGGTCATGGGCGTCGAGCACCAGGCCGCGCCAGCCCGCGGCCTTGAGGCCGAAGGTGGTCGGCACCGCGTGCTGGGTGAGGGTGCGGCCCGCCATGGGGGTGTCGCGGTGCTCGGCGGCGGTACGGCGCAGCGCGGCGGCGGTGCGGCCGAGGTCCGGCAGGACGGTGTCCAGGGCGCGGGCGCAGACCAGCATCGTGGCGGTGTCCAGGATGTCCTGGCTGGTGGCGCCCCGGTGGACGTAGGCGGCGGCTCCGGGGTCGCGGGCGGCGACGGCGGCCGTCAGGTCGGCGACGAGCGGGACCACGGGGTTGCCCGCGGCACGGGCGCGCAGCGCGAGGGACCGGGGGTCAAAGCGGTGGGTCCCGTCGGCCGCGGCGGTGACGGCGGCGGCCGCCGCCTCCGGTGCGAGTCCCAGGGCGGCCTGGGCACGCGTCAGCGCGGCCTCGGCGTCGAGCAGGGCCCGCAGATATCCGGCGTCACCGGTGGCGGCGGCCACGGCGGAGCCGGCCCAGGACGGTGCCAGCAGCCCCAAGTCGGCTGCCTCGTCCGGCTGTTGGGCTGCCGGGTCCGGTGCGCTGCACGGCAGGTCAGCGGTAGGCAAGGAAGACCGTCTCCTCGTCTGTGCCGTCCGCCGACCGCTGGAGCCGGATGTCGAAGCGGTACCGGCCGGGGCCGTCGGGGCGGGCCAGCAGGGTGTCCGCGCGCTGCGCGGGAAGCCGCGCGAGCAGCGGGTCGGTGGGCCGGTCCGCCGGGTGTCCGGGAAAGTAGACGCGGGTGAACAGGTGGTGGAGCAGGCCGCGGGCGAAGAGGCACACGGCGAGGTAGGGCGCGGCGTCCGGGCGCCCGGCGGGGGCGGTGGCCGGGCGGGTGTGGACGGCATAGCGTCCGTCGGCGTCGGTGGGGACCCGGCCGAAGCCGGTGGAGTCCACCCCGTTGCGGCCGAGGACCGCACCGGTGGCCGGGTCCCGGCGCAGCGAACCGGGCGCGCCCGTACGGCCGCCGTCCGGGCCCGCCTGCCAGAACTCCAGCAGCGCGTCCGACACCGGGGCGCCCTCCCCGTCCCGTACGCAGCCGTGCACGGTGACCGTGCCGAGGTGGCCGGCCGGGGCGATCTGCTCGCCACCGGGGAACGGGAGGGCGTAGCCGTAGAAGGGGCCGATGGTCTGGGCGGGGGTCGGGGCGAGCGGCCCGGCCGGGGCGCCGGACCGCTCGTAGTCGGTGGTGGCGCGGGGCATCAGCGGCCCTCCTCGATCCAGGTGGCGGACGGGCCGTCCAGGACCACGTCCCAGCGGTAGCCCAAGGACCGTTCAGGGACGGTCAGTTCGTGATCGTAGGTGGCCACCAGGCGGGCGCGGGCCGTGGGGTCGGTGACCGAGGCGAGGATCGGGTCGTAGGGGAAGAGCGGGTCGCCGGGGAAGTACATCTGGGTGATCAGCCGCTGGGTGAAGGCCGATCCGAAGAGCGAGAAGTGGATATGGGCCGGGCGCCAGGCGTTGTGGTGGTTGCGCCAGGGGTAGGCGCCGGGCTTGACGGTGGTGAACGCGTACCGGCCCGTGTCATCGGTCAGACAGCGGCCGACTCCGGTGAAGTGGGGGTCGAGCGGGGCCGGATGCTGATCCCGCTGGTGGGCGTACCGGCCGGCGGCGTTGGCCTGCCAGATCTCGACGAGCTGGCCGCGTACGGGGCGGCCGGTGCGGTCCAGGACGCGGCCGGTGACGGTGATGCGTTCGCCGAGCGGTTCGCCGGTGTGCTGCCGGGTGAGGTCGGCGTCCAGGTCGGTGACGTCCGTGACGCCGAAGGCGGGTCCGCCGAGCTCCACGGCCTCCGGGTCGGCGAGGTGGTCGATCCCGACCGGCGGGCGGCGGGGGTGGCGGGCGGTGCTGCTGCGGTAGGGGGCGAAGTCCCGGTCGGGGTGGTCCGGGGCCGGTGCGCCCGCCGCCCGCTCCCGTTCGGCAGCGGTGTGCCGGGCGGCAATCTCCCGGCTGATGTCGGCCTGGGTGGGGAGCGTGGGGGCGGCGGGCGCCGGCCGGGGCGCGGGTGCGGTGGGCATCAGGTGTCCTTCCCGGAGTGGTGGGGTGGTGTGTCCGCGGCTGCCGCCTTCAGGGCTCGCAGGGCGGCGAGTTCGGCGGCGGTGGGCGGGTCCGTGACGCCGATCCGGTCGGCCTCCCTGAGGTCCCAGCCGGTGGCCGCCCGGACCTGATCGGCCGTCACTCCCGGGTGCAGCTCGGTGAGGACGAGTTCCGCGGTGTCCGGGTCGGGGCGCAGCACGCCGAGGTCGGTGATGACCGCCGTCGGACCGGCACCGGGCAGCCCGAGCGCCGCCCGGTCGCCGGGGCCGGCGCCGTGGCCAAGGGTGGTCACGAAGTCCAGCGACCCGACGAAGTTGCGGCGGCGGTGCCGCAGGACCATCAGCACCTGCCCGCAGTTGGCGGCGATTTCGGGGGCGCCGCCCGCGCCGGGCAGCCGCCCCTCGGGCCTGCCGGGGCCCCGGTCGACGACGGTGGTGTTGATGTTGGCGAACCGGTCGACCTGTGCGGCACCGAGGAAGCCGACGTCGATCCGGCCACCCTGTAGCCAGTAGTTGAACATCTCCGGCACCGACACCACCGAGTCCGCGGTGTCGGCCAGTTCGCCGTCCCCGATGGACAGCGGCAGCCGGGTCGGCTTGGAGCCGAGGGTGCCGGACTCGTAGACCAGCACCAGCTCCGGATTGACCGTACGGCGGGCAAGGTTGGCGGCCGTACTGGGCAGCCCGATCCCGACGAAGCAGGTCCGCGCCCCCGCGAGCGCACGGGCGGCGTTGACCTCCATCAGCTCGTCGGGGGTGCAGTCAGGGGCGGTCTCCGGGGTGCGGTCGGGGGCGGAGTCGGGGGCGCGCTCAGGGGTGGCGGCCGGAGCGGCGGCGCCCCCGGCCCCGGCCCCGGCCCCGTCTCGGTCACCGTCTCCCTCACCCACGCCCCCGTCCCCCACAGCCGCTCCCCGCCCCCCGCCTCCCTCCCCCCGCACGCACTCCGCCAGCCACCGCCCGAACGCCGCCCGGTCCCGTGCGATGCCGTCCCACTGCCGGTAGTAGGCGTTGTCCCGGACCGAATAGCCGGCCGCGTACGACGGGTGGGCGCCGCCGGGGACCAGGGCGACCGCGTCGACGATCCAGGTGGGCAGGACGACGGAACCGGGGCGCGGCTCCAGGGTGCCGACGATCTCCTCGACGGTGACCAGGACGCGCCGGGCGGCGAGCGCCGCCTCCTTCTGCACCCCGGTCACGCCCCACAGCTGGACGTTGCCGGCCCGGTCCGCCTGCTGCGCGTGGATGACCGTGACATCCGGGTTGAGGGCGGCGACGGCGGCCAGTTCCTCACCGGTGAACGGGCAGACGACGGTGGAGACCGTGGGCGTACGGGACGGGATGTCGCTGCCCCGGTAGCCGCGGAGCACCGCGAACGGGAGCCTGGCCGCGCCCGCGGCATAGCGGTTGGCCATCCCGGCGTGGCTGTGCTCGTCGATCTCCAGCGGGGCGGGCCAGCCGTGCTCGACCGCGTCCCGGAAGCGGTGCAGCGAACCGACGCCCGGGTTGCCGCCCCAGGAGAAGACCAGCTTCCGGGCCGCGCCCGCGCCGATCAGCTGGTCGTAGACCACATCGGGGGTCATCCGGGCGAGCGTGAGGTCCTTGATGCCCTGACGGATGATCTCGTGCGCGGCGGCGAACGGGATGAGGTGGGTGAACCCCTCCAGCGCCACGGTGTCGCCGTCATGGATCAGCTCCGCGACGGCCTCGCGCAGGGAACGGATGTCGGCCATGTCCTCGCCCTCGGGTCATCCCGGGGCCTGGCCTCAAGGACCGCCCCGCAGCGGTTGTTCGCACAGTGAACTTAAGTTCATAATGCTCTGGTCCTGAGTTTGGCCCCGGCCCCCGGCCCTGTCAACGGTGCGCCGGGTACGGTTCCGACGAGATCGACGCTCCAGGGAGAGGCCATGACCCACCCCGCTGCCACCGCCCCGTCAGCGCCGCCGCCACCGGAGGCGGTGGGGCCGCTGATGCGCAGCCTGTCCGTGCTGCGGGAGCTGGCGGCCGGCGGCGGGCGGCGGTCCGTCGGCGATCTGGTGCGCGACACCGGCCTCGCCCGCTCGACCGTGGACCGGGTGCTGAGCACCCTCACCCGGCTCGGCTACGTACGGACCGAGGGCCGGGACGCGGTACTCGCGCCGCGGCTGCTGGAGCTGGGCAACGCCTACCTCGCCGCCTCCGAACTCCCCGACCGGCTCGGCCCGCTCGCCGACCGGCTGGCCGATGAGCTGGACGAGTCGGTCTCGCTCGCGGTGCCGGACGGCGACGGGGTGCGCTTCGTCCACCAGGCGACCCGCCGCCGCGCCATGTCGCTGGCCTTCCGCATCGGCGATCTGCTGCCCGCCGAGCGGGGTGCGCCGGGCGCGCTGTTCGCGGACGGGTGGGACGAGGCGGACTGGCAGCGGTGGCGGGCGCGCCGGGCGGCCGACCCGACGGACGCGGGCTTCCCGGCCGTCCCACCGCGGCGCGCCGAGGAGGGGGCCGACGCCGCGGCCGCGGACTTCGTGGCACGGGTGGCCGCCGCCCGCACCGCCGGCTGGTCCCTGGACGATCAGCTCATCGAGCCGGGGCTGGTGGCCGTGGCCATGCCCGTCCGGGACCCCGGAGGCCACCCGGTCTGTGCGCTCAGCGTGGTCAGCCACACCAGCCGGCTGAGCGCGGACGCGCTGCCCGACGCGGTACTCCCCCGTCTGCGCGAGACGGTCTCCGCCATGGAGGACGCGCTACGGGCACCCCGCACAGGCCCGGTCCCCGACGCCGCCCCCGGCCCGTCCCACGCCACCTGGATGCGCGCATCCAAGCAGGAACTGGGCCCGGAATTCGTCGAATCGATGGCCCGTGGGCTGATCACCCTCACCGCCTTCGGCACCGGCCGTGCGGCACTCCCGCTCACCGCCGTGGCGGAGGCCACCGGCCTGGCCCGCGCCACCGCCCGCCGGGCCCTGATCACCCTGGAGCACCTCGGCTACCTCGCCACCGACGGAAGGCTCTTCCGCCCCACGCCGCAGGTGCTGGAGCTGGGCTTCGCCCACCTCTCCGGCCTCACCCTGCCCGACATCGCCCGGCCCCATCTCGCCTCGCTGGTCGAGCGGGTGCACGACTCCGCCTCGATGGCGGTCCTCTCCGGCGACGACATCCAGTACATCGCCCGGGTCCCCACCGTGCGCATCATGAGCGTCAACATCACACTGGGCACCCGCTTCCCGGCATATGCGACCTCCATGGGCCGTGTGCTGCTCGCCGGCCTGCCCCCGGCCGAGCGCTCCGCGCGGCTGGCCCGCCTGCGCCCGGAGCCGCTCACCCGTCACACCGTGACCGACCCCGAACGGCTCCGCGCGCTCCTGGAAGAGGCCCGCTCGGCGGGCTTCGCCCTGGTCGACGAGGAGCTCGAAGAGGGCCTGCGCTCGCTCGCCGTCCCCGTCCACGACCGCACCGGCCGGGTCGTCGCCGCCGTCAACGTCTCCACCCACGCGGCCCGCAGCTCCCCCGACGAGGCCCGCGAGACCCTGCTGCCCGCCCTGCGCACCGCCGCCGCCGGCATCGAGGCCGATCTGTGGGTGGCGGGGCGGTACGCGCGGATTCCGGTGCAGTGACCGCCCCGGCACTCCCCTACGGGTTCCCCTGAGGCAGCGTCAGTGCCGATCCCGAATGCACCGTGAGGTGGACCGGCTGGAGCCGGGTGGCCTCGACCGACGATTCACCGGTGCCGGGGCTGCGGGCGTAGCGCGGATGGGCGCCGCCGCTGACCTGGAGGCGTATCCGGTGACCGGCGGCGAAGCGGTGGGCGGTGTCGGCCATCGCCACGGTGACCTCCGAGGGGGTCGCCCCGCTCGTCCGCACCCGCATCAGCCCGTCGCAGATGTTGGTGGACCGGCCCCGGGCGTCCACGTCGCAGAGGCGGGCGAAGACCTCGGCGTGGCCGGTGTCGGTGGCGATCCGCAGCCGCGCGAAGACCGGTCCGAGGACATCGACGGGCTCGGTCAACGGCGGGCCGGTGAAGGTCAGAACGTCCTCCCGCGCTTCCAGGGTGCCGTTGTCACGGGTACCGGCGCTGCGGGACACCGACGGCCCGCCCACGGACGGGGTGGGGTCGGCCGGGTCGTAGCGCAAGGACGCCAACGGGCCGTCCGCCACCGGTGATTGCCCGCTGAGCGTGCCGTTCTCCGCGGGGAACCAGGCGGTCGTGGCAGGGGCCGGGGGCCAGTCGTCGAGGTCCCGCCAGGTGTCCTCGCCGCCGACGTGGACGCGTACGGGGGTGGGGCGCAGCCCGGCGGGGTCGCCGCACAGGTGCGCACGCAGCCAGGCGAGGCTCTCGGCGAAGACCTCGGGCCAGCCCTGCTGCATCGCGGAGGTGTGCGTCCAGGGGCCGACGAGCAGCGACGACGCACATCCGGCCCGCTGCAGCCGGGCGAACTGCTGGAAGCTCTGGCCGGCCAGCCCGTCGTGCCACCCGGTGATCAGACAGGTGGGCACGCTCAGCCCCTCCGCCGCCTCCGCCACGGACGCACCCTGCCAGTGCGGATCGCCGGCGTCCGGGTGGGTCATCGCCCCGTCCAGCCAGGGCACTTCTCCGAGGGCGGACTCATACGCCCGGCGCAGCGGCCGCGCGCCGGTGATCTCGCGCATCCGGCGCTGAAGGCGCAGCCCCGCCCGCAGCAGGGGCAGCATCCCCTGGTGCTGGTAGGTCATGCCGACGCCGACAGCGAGTGCGTTCTCCAGGAGGAACCCACCGCCCGCGTGGAAGAGGGCATGCGGGTCGTGCAGTCCGACCTGGATCACCATCGCCTTGAGCTCCGGCGGCGGGTCCAGGGCGAGCGCCCACTGGACATAGCCCAGGTAGCTGGGGCCGATCGTGCCCAGGATTCCGGTGAACCAGGGCTGCTGCCGCAGCCAGGACACCGCGGCCTGACCGTCGGCGGCCTCGTTGCGCCACAAATCGAACCGGCCGCCCGACCCGGCGGTGCCGCGACAGCTCTGGAGGACCACATGGAAGCCCTGTTCGGCGAAGAGCACACCGAACAGGGGTGACCAGGGCACGCCCCTGCCATAGGGCGACCGGACGAGCAGGGTGGGGAAGTCGCCCTCCGTACGGGGGAAGTAGTGGTCCGTCCGCAGGAGGCTGCCGTCCGCGGCCGGCACCTCGAGGCCCGGTTCCCAGCCGACCTCGTGCTGCCTGGCCGGGAGTCCGCGCCAGGTCGCCCGCATCAACCGCGAGGACAGCGGCGGCTTCCCGGACGGCGCGGCCCAGTGGGGCCTCGGTACGACGTCATGCGTGTGTGGCGTCATGGTTTCCCCTCCGCTATTCCCGTACGTTGCACGAGAATACCGGACGCCCGACCGCTTTCCACAACTCCGGGCGCCGGAGCGGGACATGAGGCCGCCCTTGAGGGCGCGCGCACGGCGACCGTGCGCGACGCCCGGGGTCAGTCCAGGTCGTAGCGGAAGGTGTAGGGGAAGGACGAGGCGCCGGGGCCGGTGGTGAAACTGCCGGTCCCTCGCAGCCCGGTCAGCTCCCCGGTGCCGCTTCCGGGCACGACCTCGAAGGTGCAGCGCACAGAGCCGTCGGCACCGAACGAGCCGCGTTCTTCCTCGCCGGAGCGCCCGGGCCGGCGCGGGAGCTGGGCCTGGGCTCGGTGCTGGCGACCGCGCAGCTGAAGGTGCAGGCCGCTCTCCCGGCCGAACTGGCCGAGCGCACCCGCCGCATGCAGGACCGGTTCCACCTGGATGCGCCCGCCTGGTTCCGGGACGCCGATCCGGCGCCCCATCTGGCGTCGGTCGCGCAGGCGGTGTGGGAGCAGCAGATGCTCCGTGTGCACTACCGGCGCTGGAGCGGTGAAATCCACCGGGAACTCCATCCGCTCGGCCTCGTCCTCAAAGGCGGCCTCTGGTACCTGGTGGCGCTTGCGGACGGGGCCGTACGGACCTACCGGATGGCGCGGTTCATGACCGTGGACCTAACCGGAGAGCGCTTCGAGCGACCGGCCGGATTCGCCCTGGCCGCCTACTGGGAGGAGGCTTCCCGCCGCCTGGAGGCCACGCTGCACCAGGGAACCGCACGGCTGCGGATCTCACCCCTGGCGCAGCGGCTGCTACCGGTGCAGTTCGGCACCGCGGGCGCACGAGCCCTGGAGAGCGCCGGGCCGCCGGACCACGAGGGCTGGGTGCAGGTGGAGCTACCGGTCGAGGGGCCCGCCGTGGCGGTCAGCGACCTGCTCAGGCTCGGCACGGAGGCAGAGGTGCTCGGCCCTTCCGCACTGCGGCAAGCCCTCGCCCAGGCCGTTGCCGTACTCGCGAACCGCTACTCGACGGCACCCTGAACCCGTCCTGGGCGCTGCTTTCTTGGTCGTGGCAGCGTCGGCATCGCGGACCGGGCCGGCGTTCCGGCACACGGACCCGGCGGGTCCTCCCGTTCACCGCTCCGCGCCGGCCACCTCCGGCACCGACGCCGTTGCCGACGCGCCGCCGAGGCGCCGGGCGAGCGGTACCGCGCCGATGGCGAGCGCACCCAGCAGACCGGCCAACGCGAAGACGGTGAAGCCGAGTTGGCTGTTGGCGGTCGCGGCGAGGACGCCGCCGAGCCAGGGGCCGACGACCGCGCCGGTGCGGCCGATGCCAGCAACCCAGCCGAGGCCGGTGGCCCGTTCGGTGGGCGGGTAGACGCGGTGGGTGGCCGCGTACACCATCACCTGTGCGCTGAAGAGCCAGACGCCGGTGACGGCGACGACCACATAGGTGGCGCCGAGCGGCAGCCGCGCCCCGAGGAGCAGTGCGCCGGCGGCGGTCAGCAGGAACCAGAGGGCGGAGATCCGGACCGGGCCGTAGCGGTCGCCGAGGCGGCCGGCGATCAGCAGGCCGGCGATCCCGCCCGCGTTGATGATGAACAGGAAGCTGACCGAGGAAGTGAGGCCGTACCCGGAGGCGCGCATCATCTGCGGCAGCCAGGTACTGACGCCGTACACCAGGAGCAGGCCGCAGAACGAGGCGAGCCACAGCAGCGGGGTGGCCAGGCGGACGCCGGGGCGGAAGAGGGCGAGGACCGAGACGAGGCGGCCCTTGGCGCCCTGGGCCGGTGCGTCGGCGAGGACAGGAGGGGCCATGCCGTAGCGGCCGGCGACCGCCGCGGCCTCGGCGGTACGGCCCTTGGCGAGCAGCACACCGGGCGACTCCGGCAGCAGACGCAGCAGCAGCGGAGCGGCGACGAACGCGGGCAGCGCACCGATCCAGAACACCCACCGCCAGCCGTGCGTCGGGGCGAGCGTCAGTCCCAGGACCGTCGCACACATGGCGCCCGCGTGGTACGAGGTCATCAGCAGCCCGGTGGCGAGGGCGGCCCGGCCGCGCGGCGCGAACTCCATCACCATCGACAGGCAGATGGGCATCAGGCCGCCGAGCCCCAGACCGGCGAGGAAGCGTCCGGCGCCGAACAGGCCGGGCGTGCCGGCGAGCGCGCACGCCGCCGAACCGGCGGAGAACACCAGCACCCCGGCGACGAGGACGGGGCGGCGGCCGAGCCAGTCGGTGAGGGTTCCGGTGCCGAGCGCGCCGATCAGCATGCCGAGGGTGACCCAGCTGCCGATCGTGCCGGCCATCGCGGGGGTGAGGCCGAATCCGGGGTCGTCGAGCATGTGCGGCATGACGGCGCCGTAGATGCTGACGTCCATCCCGTCGAAGAAGACGGCGAGCCAGCACAGCGCCAGGACGGGCGCGACGGAACGGAAGGTGTGGCCGCGGGCGGCGGAGGGCGGGAGACCGGTGGGGGGCATGCCGGTGGGAGACATGGGGACCTCGGATTCACGGATCACGGTGCGATACCAGCGGGATGTTCGCCTGGTGAACTTTCGTTCGCCGAACGGTCGGCAAGGATCATCTGCCCGGGTTCCGTGAGTGTCAATGGATCGCGCAGCGCGCATCCCGCATCGCGCACGGCTTCCCGCACCGTCGCGCGCTGCGCACTGTGGCCGGATGCTGACGGATGCGGGCGGATGCGTCCGTACTCGGCCGGACGAGTGGCGCCGGGTCAGCCGTCCCGGCCGTCGCCCCGGCCCGGGTCGCCGCCCGCGCGGCCGTCACCGTCCGCCTCGCCGGTGTCCGCCGTCGCCCCGGTCTTCGTGGCCATCCGCCGGGCGATCTCCTCGCGCGCGGCGGCCGTGGCGACCGACGGCCATACCCGGTCGAGGGAGGCATTCATCGCGGCACCCACCAGCACCGCGAAGGCGGACACCCCGATCCACAGCAGCACGGCGACCGGCGCGGCCAGGGAGCCGTAGATCGTGGGCCCCTCGACCGTCGAGGTGAGATAGAGCCGCAGCAGAAAGCTGCCGAGCAGCCACATGCCGAGCGCGACCACCGCACCGGGAATGTCCTCCGGCCAGGGCGAACGGACCGGTACGGAGGCGTGGTAGAGGGTGGTGAGGAAGGCGACCGACAGCAGCAGGACGACCGGCCAGTACAGCGCCCGGATGACATGCTCGCTGGCCGGCAGCCAGCTCACGACGGTGTCGGGGCCGGCCACCATCAGCGGCAGCGCGACGGCGCCCACCAGCAGCGCGGCGAGGTAGAGCACGAACGCCAGCAGCCGGGTCTTGACGATGCCGCGCCGCCCGTCGAGCCCGTACATGATGGTGATGGTGTCGACGAAGACATTCATCGCCCGGGAGCCGGACCACAGGGCGATGGCGAAGCCGAAGGAGATGACGTCCGGGCGGCGGCCGGTGAAGACATCGTTGAGCAGCGGCCGGGCGATCTCGTTCACGCCCTTGTCGGACAGCACGGTGCCGGCGCCGTCGAGGATGCGCTGCCGGACACCGTTCAGGGTGTCGTGGCCGATCCAGGCGTCCGTATAGCCGAGCACACCCAGGAGCCCCAGGATCAGCGGCGGCAACGACAGCAGGCTCCAGAACGCGGCCTCGGCGGCCAGACCGGTGACCCGGTACTTCATGCAGGAGTTGACGGTGTCCTTCAGCAGGAGCCAGGCCAGCCGGCGCTTGGAAACGTTGCGGTAGAGGGCTCTGGCCTTGGTCAGACGGCCCGCGGGCCGCTCGGTTGGTTCGTTCTCCGGCTGCACCTCCTTACCGTATCCGGCATGGCAGCCACCACTCACACGGTCACGAACCAGCCCCCGCCGCTGGTCGGCTACGACGTCTTCGCGAACGACCCGGCCCTCACCGAGGGCATCACCCGCTACATCGCCGCCGAGCGGCTCGACGAGGTACGCGAGGAGCTGGGCACGCTGGGCAAGGCGGCCGGCTCCGAGCACGCCCGGCACTGGGCCGAACAGGCCGACCGGCATCCACCGGTGCTGCGCACCCACGACCGTTTCGGCCACCGCATCGACGAGGTGGAGTTCCACCCGGCCTGGCACCGGCTGCTCGGCCACGCCGTCACCTCCGGCCTGACCGGCGCCTGGTCCCGGCCGGACGGCCATGTCCGCCGCACCGCCGGCTTCATCGTGTGGACGCAGGCCGAGGCGGGGCACGGCTGCCCGGTGTCGATGACCCATGCGGCGGTACCCGCGCTGCGTGCCGAGCCGGAACTGGCGGCCGAATGGGAGCCGCTGCTGACCTCCCCGGTGTACGAGCAGGAGCTGCGGCCGGTCGCCGAGAAGGGCGGCGCGCTGGCCGGGATGGCCATGACGGAGAAGCAGGGCGGCAGCGACGTACGGGCCAACACCACCCGCGCCGAGCCGCTGGCCGCGCCCGGCGAGTATGTGCTGACCGGACACAAGTGGTTCTGCTCGGCGCCGATGTCGGACGCCTTCCTGGTGCTGGCCCAGGCCCCCGGAGGGCTCACCTGCTTTCTGCTGCCGCGGGTGCTGCCGGACGGCACCCGTAACGCCTTCCGCATCCAGCGGCTCAAGGACAAGCTCGGCAACCGCTCGAACGCCTCGGCGGAGGTCGAGTTCGATGGGCGGACCTGGGCGCGCCGGGTCGGCGAGGAGGGGCGCGGGGTGGCGACGATCATCGAGATGGTCGCGGCGACCCGGCTGGACTGCGTCAGCGCCTCCGCGGCGGTGATGCGACAGGCGGTGGCGCAGGCCGTGCACCACAGCGCCCACCGGGAGGCGTTCGGCGGCCGGCTGATCGACAAGCCGCTGATGCGCAATGTGCTGGCCGATCTGGCGCTGGAGTCGGAGGCGGCGACCACCCTCGCACTGCGGCTGGCGGCCGCGTACGACGGCGGCACCGAGCGGGACCGGCACTTCCTGCGGCTGGCGGTCCCGGCAGCGAAGTACTGGGTGACCAAGCGGTGCACGCCGATGGTGGCGGAGGCACTGGAGTGCCTGGGCGGCAACGGCTATGTCGAGGAGTCGGGGCTGCCCCGGCTGCTGCGGGAGGCGCCGCTCAACTCGATCTGGGAGGGCGCCGGCAATGTCCAGGCACTGGACGTCCTGCGGGCCCTGCGGCGCGAACCCGAGGCGCTGAACGCGTTCCTGACCGAGGTCGGGGCGGCGCGCGGCGCGGACCACCGGCTGGACCGGGCGATCAAGGGGATGCTCACCGAACTCGCCGACCTGGAGGGCATCGAGGCGCGGGCCCGGCGGCTGGTGGAGCGGATGGCACTGGTACTCCAGGGGTCGCTGCTGGTGCGCCACGCACCGTCCGAGGTCGCCGATGCGTTCTGCGCCTCCCGGCTGGGCGGCGACGCGGGCGCGGCGTTCGGCACGCTGCCGCACACCCTGGATCTCGCCTCGGTGGTGGAGCGGGCCCGGCCGGTGATCGACTGCTGAGCCCCGCGGGCCCGGCCGGTTCCCCGACGCGGCGGCGGCTCCCCGCCGTCTCCGGGCCGTCGGCCGCACGGAGCGACGGGGACAGGGGGTTACCGCCGCCGCGCCGGTCAGGGAGCGGTGCCGCGCCGACCCGGCACCGCTCCCCGGTCTCAGGGGCGGCGCTCCGGCGGGTCCGCGCTGCGCCCGCGCACCGCGGCATCGATGGCCACGACGAGGTCACCGTCCGGCGCGTCCGGCGGGAACGCCACCAGCAGCCCGCGCGCCTCGTAGTAGCGCAGCACCCGGCCGGCCTCGTCGGCGCCGCTCCACTCCGCACCGTGCAGCAGGACCACGAGGTCGGCGAAGGCCAGCGCGGGCAGCAGGCCGCCGGTGCCGGCCACCCGGTCGAGGAGCTGCGGGGCGCCGTCGACGACATAGCCGTCGGCGGGCAGCCGCTGACTCCCGATCAGCAGATCGACCGCGGGCAGCCGGGGAACCCCGTAGTGCTCCGCCAGCCGGGCCGCCCGCACGATGCGGGTGCCCTCGTCGGCTCCGATCACCACCACGCGCGGGACAGCGGCCCTCATGGTGCCCCCTCCCCCGCACTGCCGACATCGCACCGGCGGCCGATGGCATCCCCGGCCCTCACCGGTGGTTCCCCGACGGGTGTCCGGCGAACCCGCGGTGGCGGGGCACCATCGGCCGCTCCGCCAAGATTCCCGGGAACGCGTCATAGGCCACAACGGTTGCAGTCCGTTGCAGTGCTCCGGTCCGGACCTGAACAATGGCCCTTCCAGGACTGCCTGGTGACGGCACGACGGCACCACCCGGGGACAGCGCACAACGGAGAGCAGTGTGAGCGAGAGACCGATCGACAGTGCCATCTGGTCGGCCCAGGACATCCGTGTGACCGCCCACCGCCTCGCCACGGTCCGGGAGGCCGCGCTCGCGGGCGGGACACCGTCCGACGCCCCGTCCGACGCGCCCCGCGCGGTCATCGGCGAGTCCTGGCGCCGGGCCCGGTCCTCGGGTGTGGACCCGGACGGGGAGCAGGCGCAAACCCCGCTGTCCGTCGCGGAGTTGGAGCACCGTCGGCAGATGTCCCGGCTGAGCCCGGTGCTGCCGGTGCTCAACGAGGGGCTGCTGGCGGCGGCCGATGCGGCGCAGCAGATCATGGTGGTCACCGATGCCGAGGGCCGGGTGCTGTGGCGGGAGGGCAGCGCGCCGGTCCGCCGGATGGCCGACCGGCTGGGCTTCGACAAGGGCGCCGACTGGACGGAGGACGTCGTCGGCACCAACGCCATCGGCACTGCCCTGGTCGCCCGCCGGCCGGTGCTGGTGCACTCCGCCGAGCACTTCGTCCGCAGTCACCACCAGTGGACCTGTGCCGCGGCACCGCTCCACGACCCGCGCGACGGGCGGCTGTTGGGCACGGTCGACGTCAGCGGCCCGGCGCCCGGCTTCCACCCCACGACGCTCTCACTGGTGTCCGCGGTCGCCCGGCTCGCCGAGGGCGAGCTGCGCACCCGCCATCACCTCTCCCTGGAACGGCTGCGGTCGAGCGCGGCGCCGGTCCTGGCCCGGATCGGCGGCCGGGCGCTGGCCGTCGACCCGCACGGCTGGGTCGTGGGGGTAACGGGACTGACCCCGCCGGACCGGGTAGCGCTGCCCAAGTCACCCGAGACCGGGCCGTTGTGGCTGCCGCGCTACGGCATGTGCACGCTGGAGCCGCTGCCCGGCGGCTGGCTGATCCGTATCGGCCAGCGGGAGCGCGACCTCAGTCCGAGCCGGGTGGTGCTGGACGTCAGCGGCCGGGACGGCTCGACGGTCACCGTCAGCGGACCGGCCGGCAGCTGGTCACACGAGCTGACCCCGCGCCATGCCGAACTGCTCTTCGTCCTCGCCGCGCATCCACAGGGCCGCAGCGCCGCCGAACTCGCCCGGGACCTGTTCGGCGACGACAGCCGCACGGTCACGGTGCGCGCCGAACTGTCCCGGCTCCGCCGCCATCTCGCAAGCGTGCTCGCACACCGCCCCTACCGCTTCGCGGACGGGGTGGAGGTGGAACTCCGACTGCCGCCGCATCCCGTACATCTGCTGCCCCAGTCGATGGCGCCCGCGGTGGCGGCGGCGCGGCGGGGGTGAGGCCGGCTCTGTTCAGCGGACAGCACCCGTGACGCTATCGGGCGCGGTGGTCCACCCACGCTTGCGCTGCCTCCGCCATCGCACCTTGCAGCTACCCGCCCAGCACTCGGCGGACTCGGGCGTGTGCCCGGCCGCGATGAGCTGCACGATCAGGCACGACGGGTCGATGAAGGCGGCCCCGTGAGTCGGCCATGACCAGTCGACCGCCCACGCCCGCCCGTACCCAATCATCAGGTTGTGCGGGTTGACGTCGGTGAACAACAGCGTCTTGCCCCGGAACAGTTGGGCGTCAGCCTCGTCTGCGAAACGGTCCCAACGCGTCTCCTGCCATTCGCCGGCCTCGCCGGGGAGTGGCAGTTCCCCGATTTGTTCGACGATGCCGACGACATCGGGAAGGTCGCGAGATTCGGGCGTGAAGTCCGACGATCTCCCCTCAATGACCTCGAAGCCGAGAGCGATCCACTCGTCATCCGCCGCGTGCCACTGCAAAGCCGGTGAGACGGGTCGAACGTACGGATTCACCAGTCGTTCCCGAATGATGGAAGCGCGCCGGCCTCCTGGACTGTTCCGGCAGGCTTTGACGAAGACAGGGCCTTCGTCGCCGTTGACCAGAGCCGTGACGTCGGAACCGTTCCCTCGCGTGGTCGGCTGAACCTCATGCTGTTCACCGGTGTACGGCCGCACCAGCGTCCACAGGGCCTCGTTGTCGATGGGGCTCAACTCCTCGGGCTACACGAACTGCTGGGATACCCCGGAGAGCACTCACCGTCGCCCACGGGGCCACAGCTGCTTGCACGCCAGCTGACACTTCCGTGTCAGGTCCAGCCACAGCAGCTTCGTCGCGGTCTGCTGCTCGGTCGGTAATGCTGACTCACTGGAGATCGTTGACACTGCCGTGACTCCTTCTCGTGTGATCGAGCACGTACTTCCCACAACCCGCCTCAGGATGTGTCACCGCTGAGCGGGAGCCTGTACGGACTTCTGGTAACTCTCCACTCGGGTCTCGCACTTCGTTTTTCGTGCGGGCCGCCTGGACGCGGCGGGGTGTGCGCCCAGGCGGCCCCTTCCGCACCCCGGCGGGTGGCGTTGCCGGTAGTGCGGAGTTCCCCGGCCCAGACCACTACACGGGGGATGTCGCGTGGCCGGGCCGGGGCGTCTATTTCCTCTTTTTCCTCTTGTGCCGACGCTTCCACCAGAGCGTCATGCCCTCCGTCTCCACGTGCGCGTAGTGGTGCCCCTTGTGGCGGTGCCTCAACTGGCAACGTGCCCACTTCTGGTCGGGCTCGCAGACCTCAACTTGGTGGTAGGTGAACATCTGCACTTCGGCCCGGCTGGGCCGCAGCGATTTCCTGGCCGGGCAACGCCTTTGCCGAGGGCCAGGAAACATATGGTCAGGCAGGGGCCACATGGGCGGACTCCTCAAAGGCAGTGCGTCCTTTCCGGGCATGCAGGACCTTGCCCAGTGGCCGGGATGTGGATGATTCCGTCACAGGTGGCGACGAACGGTGGACGAGAAGCCGAGTCATGTGGACTTGGCGTGGACGCCGGCCGCGGCCTTCTCGTCCCTGGTGGCCAGCCGGAGCGCCCGCCTCTGGGCCGACCACTCCGTGCCGCCACCGACCGGACGAAGCTGCACCTCACCCCAGCGTTCGTCCATCACCACGCCGACCTTGGCGCGGGCCTCGTCCCACACGTAAGCGCCTTGACGGTAAGTCATCGTCGTTCCTTCCAAGCGGTCCAACCCCCCTCACTGCCTCTAGACTTGCTGCGTGACCGTCCGCTCACAAGGAGTGGCAATTTCAATTCGGGACGACTGAAAAATCCCAGGGGGAGGCATGGGACGACCGCCCAAGAAACTGGACCCCACGGCCGGCGTGGCGGAACTGCTGGGCTCAAAGGTTCGTGAACTGCGCGAAAGCAAGGGCTGGTCGCAAGGGGCCCTGGCCGGAAAGGTCTTCACCTCCGTCGCACGGATCGCGCAAGTGGAGCTGGCCACGGACCCGCCGAACGCCGACCTGTGCCAACGCCTGGACGACACGTTGGAGGCAAGGGGCGCCCTGATGGAACTGCTCCCCCTGCTCGGACGATCTCAGTTCGAGGAGTGGGCGAAGGTGTTCCTGTCCCGGCAGGCCGAGGCGGTGAAGATCCACGAGTTCTCGCAGGTCGTGCCGGGTCTGCTCCAAACCCCGGGTTACGCGCGAGCCATGGTGGCCTCGGCCCGCATCTTCCACAAACGAGACCCCGACGAGATCGTGCAAGACCGAATGGAACGGCAGGAGATACTGCGGCGGCCGAAACCACCGTGGCTCTGGGTAATCCTTGCCGAATCAACGCTGTACCACGTCGTAGGAAACCGGCAGGTCATGGCGGAACAGCTGGAGGCGCTCTTGGAGGCCGGCGCCCACGAACACGTTCACATCCAGATCCTGCCGTACGAAGCCACCGTGCCCGCTGCGCTGGGTGGGTCGTTGTCCGTTCTGGTGATGTCCGGTGGCGAACAAGTCGCTTACATGGAGGGGATTCGCGGCGGTAGCCTCCTCGAAGGGGACGACGCGACCCCGTACTCGGTGCTCTACGATCGCCTGCACGGCAACGCGATCGGCCACGACGCGTCGGCCGACCTGATCCGTAGGGTTCTGGAGGAGAAGTACCGATGAGCGACCAGCCGAACTGGCACAAGAGCAGCTACAGCTCAGGAAATGCAGACAACTGCATCGAGGTAGCTGACAACGTCGTGGCCTCCATCCTCGTCCGGGACACCAAGCAGAACGGCCAGGGGCCCGTCCTCGCTGTCAGCCCTGCGGCATGGTCGGCGTTCACCGCCTTCGCGAAGGAAGCAGCCGTCTGACAGACACAGACGCACGAGAGACGCCCCCTGAGCCACATGGCTAGGGGGCGCGCTTGTTCCACACCGGCCCCCGCCACCCGTTCGGTCGGCTGCTGTCGCTGCCGGGCCGGGGCGGGCCTAGCGTGCCGACTGTGGACCGTGTGCTCCTGGGCGCGCGCCCACGGGAGGTGAGTGATGAGCCCGCCAGGCCCGCCGGAAGCGGTGCCCGGGAAACCGGCGGCCCCGCGTCGGCCCCGGTGGGGCGTGCTGGCGCTGGTCGGTCTCGTCGGGCTCGGCATGGTGCGGCAGGGCCTGACCGGGGAGCCGGCGGGGCCGCCGCAGCCCGGAGCCGGATCGGCGCTCTTCCCCGGTGACCTCCCGCCCGACGGCCCCGCACCGCCGCCGCTGCCCCGTTCGGCCCCCGCCCTGGTGGCGATTCCGTCGCTCGATGTGTCGGCACCGCTGATGCCGCTGGGCCTGAACGGGGACGGCCGGATCGCGGCGCCGCCGGCCGGGGAGCCCGGGCTGGCGGGCTGGTACGCGCACGCCCCGACCCCGGGGGAGAACGGCACCGCCGTGATCGTCGGGCATGTCGACAGCCGCAGTGGGCCCGCCGTCTTCTACGGCCTGGGCGCGCTGGAGAAGGGCCGGATGATCCGGGTGACCCGCGAGGACGGGCGGACCGCGGTCTTCGAGGTCTACGGCATCCAGGTCTTCGACAAGCGGAAGTTCCCCTCCCGGAAGGTCTACGGCACCACCGGACGCCCCGAGCTGCGCGTGCTGACCTGCGGCGGCCCCTATGCGGCGGGTTCCGGTTACGCGGGCAATGTGGTGGTCTTCGCGCGGATGACGGGATCCGGTCAGGGAGACCCACCGGGCGGCCGGTGACGCCGGGGAGGGGAGGGGAGGGGAGGGGAGGAGCCGGTGGGCCGGCGTCGCCCACACGAAGTGAACCGGCGTCTCACGATCCGGGACGATCCGAGGTGGTTCAGGACGCTCCGCTGCCGCCCGACCGGCACCCCGCTTCCCCCCGCCGGGCGGCCCCCGGCCCGGGTCCGGTGTGATGTCCTGGCCCCATGAGCCTCTCGGTCACCACCTGGTACCTCGAACAGACCTCGCCCGCCGACGCCTCCCCCGCCCAGGAGCCGCCGGCCGGGCAGGGCGTCCGTATCGCCCGCTCCGAGGTGCCGTCGCCCGAATTCAGCCGCTTCCTCTATACGGCGGTCGGCGGGGACATCACCTGGACCGACCGGCTGGCCTGGCCGTACGCCCAGTGGGCGGAGTTCCTCGGGCAGCCGGGGGTGGAGACCTGGGTGGCGTACGAGCGCGGTACGCCCGCCGGGTTCATCGAGCTGACGGGCGGGGCGGACGGGTCCGTGGAGATCACCTACTTCGGGCTCCTCCCGGCGTTCCGGGGGCGCCGGATCGGCGGGTATCTGCTCGCGTACGGGATCGAGCGGGCCTGGGACCTGGCCGAACGGTGGCCGGGGCGGGCGCCGACCAAGCGGGTGTGGGTGCACACATGCAGCCTGGACGGGCCGCATGCGATGGCGAACTACCAGCGGCGCGGCTTCCGGCTGTACGAGACCACGGTGGCCGAGGAGCCCGAGACAGCTACCCCCGGACCCTGGCCCGGCGCGGGTCCGCTCACGTCCGGTGTGCCCGCCGGGGAGTGACCGGCAACACACTGTCTCGCGATACGGGACAGAGGTGTCCAAATTCTGGATGACGGTGGACTGGCCGGAGAGCGGCGTGCCAGGCTTCCGTCATGTCTCGAGCTGGAATTGCCTTGGTGAGTCGGCGGCACGTCGACCTCGGCCGCATGTCCAGCGCCATTTGTCGGGCGGGCTGAGGCTGCACTCACCAGGGGCCTCCGGCCCCGTGGCAGCACCCAGCAGCACCGCATTCTCGCCGTCCCCATCGTCGCGGACGCGCTGACACCCCCTTGACCCGCAGACCTCCCCGACGCGTTGCCACGCGCCGCCTTTCGGTGTGTCTGCGCAGGTCATCGTGGTGCCCGGCGACCTGTCCCGATCCCTTGAGCCCGCCCAGAAGGACGTACACCCATGGCCGCCTCCTCCGAAGTCCCCGCAGCTGCCACGACCCGCCGCAAGGCCGGACGCCACCGCGGTGAGGGCCAGTGGGCCGTTGGCCACTTCACGCCGCTCAACGGCAATGAGCAGTTCAAGAAGGACGACGACGGTCTCAATGTGCGGACACGCATTGAGACGATCTACTCCAAGGCCGGTTTCGACTCGATCGACCCCAACGACCTGCGCGGGCGGATGCGTTGGTGGGGGCTGTACACCCAGCGCAAGCCCGGGATCGACGGCGGCAAGACCGCGATCCTGGAGCCGGAGGAGCTGGACGACCGGTACTTCATGCTGCGGGTCCGCGTCGACGGCGGGCGGCTGTCCGTGGCCCAGCTGCGTGCCATCGGCGAGGTCTCCGAGGAGTACGCCCGCGGCACCGCGGACATCACCGACCGGCAGAACATCCAGCTGCACTGGATCCGTATCGAGGACGTCCCCGCCATCTGGGAGAAGCTGGAGGCCGTCGGGCTCTCCACGACCGAGGCGTGCGGTGACTGCCCGCGCGTGATCATCGGTTCCCCGGTGGCCGGTATCGCGGCGGACGAGATCATCGACGGCACCCCGGCCGTCGACGAGATCCACGACCGCTACATCGGCAGCAAGGAATTCTCCAACCTGCCGCGCAAGTTCAAGACCGCGATCTCCGGCTCGCCCGTCCAGGACGTGGTCCACGAGATCAACGACGTCGCCTTCGTCGGCGTCGTCCACCCCGAGCACGGCCCCGGCTTCGACCTCTGGGTCGGCGGCGGGCTGTCCACCAACCCCAAGCTCGCCCAGCGCCTGGGCACCTGGGTGCCGCTGGACGAGGTCGCGGACGTCTGGGCCGGCGTCGTCGGCATCTTCCGTGACTACGGCTACCGCCGGCTGCGCACCCGCGCCCGGCTGAAGTTCCTGATGGCCGACTGGGGCCCGGAGAAGTTCCGCCAGGTACTGGAGGACGAGTACCTCCAGCGCAAGCTGACGGACGGCCCGGCGCCCGAGGAGCCGGCCTCCAAGTGGCGCGACCACATCGGGGTGCACGAGCAGCAGGACGGCCGCTTCTACGTGGGCTTCGCCCCGCGCGTCGGCCGGGTCGACGGCACCACCCTCACCAAGATCGCCGAACTGGCCGCCGCGCACGGCTCCGACCGGCTGCGTACCACCGTCGAGCAGAAGATGATCATCCTCGATGTGACGCAGGACCAGGTCGACTCGCTGGTCGCCGGGCTGGAGGCGCTGGACTTCCAGGTCACCCCCTCGCCGTTCCGGCGCGGCACGATGGCCTGCACCGGCATCGAGTTCTGCAAGCTCGCCATCGTCGAGACCAAGGGCCGCGGCGCCTCGCTCATCGACGAGCTGGAGCGGCGGATGCCGGACTTCCAGGAGCCGGTCACCATCAACCTCAACGGCTGCCCGAACGCCTGCGCCCGTATCCAGGTCGCGGACATCGGCCTCAAGGGCCAGCTGGTCCTGGACGACGAGGGCAACCAGGTCGAGGGCTACCAGGTGCACCTGGGCGGCGCGCTGGGCCTGGAGGCCGGTTTCGGCCGCAAGGTCCGCGGTCTGAAGGTCACCGCCGACGAACTCCCCGACTACGTCGAGCGGGTGCTGCGCAACTTCGAGGCGCAGCGCGAGGAGGGCGAGCGGTTCGCCACCTGGGCGGCCCGGGCGGAAGAGGGTGCCCTCAAATGAGTGAGCGTGCGGCGCCGTTCTACTGCCCGTATTGCGGGGACGAGGATCTCCAGCCTTCCGAAGAAGGCCACGGAGCCTGGGAATGCCGGTCCTGTAGCCGTGCGTTCCGGCTGAAGTTCCTGGGCCTGCTGGCCCAGGGGCTGACCGGCAAGTCCCCTGCCGCACCCGACGGAGGTGAGTCGTGACCACCGCTACCACCGCAGCCGACCTGCAGCAGCTCGCCGAGCAGGCGGGCCGCGATCTGGAGGACGCGCCCGCACTGGCGATCCTCACCTGGGCCGCCGAGACCTTCGGTCCGCGCTTCTGCGTCACCTCCTCGATGGAGGACGCGGTCGTCGCGCATCTGGCCTCGCGGGCGTTCCCCGGCGTGGACGTGGTCTTCCTGGACACCGGCTACCACTTCCCCGAGACCCTCGGGACGCGCGATGCGGTGGCTGAGGTGATGGACGTCAACCTGCTCACCCTGACCCCGGTTCAGACGGTGGCCGAGCAGGACGCCGAGTACGGCCCGAAGCTGCACGACCGCGACCCCGACCTGTGCTGCGCGCTGCGGAAGGTCCAGCCCCTCGAAGAGGGCCTGGCCGGGTACGACGCCTGGGCGACGGGGCTGCGCCGGGACGAGTCGCCGACCCGGGCGAACACCCCGGTCGTCGGCTGGGACCCGAAGCGGCAGAAGGTGAAGGTGTCGCCGATCGCCCGCTGGACGCAGGCCGACGTGGACGCGTACGTGGCCGAGCACGGTGTGCTCACCAACCCGCTGCTGATGGACGGCTACGCCTCCGTCGGCTGCGCGCCCTGTACCCGCCGGGTGCTGGAGGGCGAGGACGCCAGGGCCGGCCGCTGGGCCGGCCGCAACAAGACCGAGTGCGGGCTGCACGGATGACCGAGCATCAGGAGATATCCATGACGGGCGCCACGATCTGGCTGACCGGTCTGCCGAGCGCGGGCAAGACGACCCTCGCGCACGAGCTGGCCGGCCGGCTGCGCGGCGAGGGCCACCGGGTCGAGGTGCTCGACGGTGACGAGATCCGCGAGTTCCTGTCCGCGGGCCTGGGCTTCAGCCGCGCCGACCGGCACACCAACGTCCAGCGCATCGGCTTCGTGGCCGAGCTGCTGGCGAGCAACGGCGTCAAGGCGCTGGTGCCGGTGATCGCGCCGTACGCGGACAGCCGCGAGGCGGTGCGCAAGCGCCACCAGAGCGAGGGCACCGCGTACCTGGAGGTGCATGTGGCCACACCCGTCGAGGTGTGCTCCGAGCGGGATGTGAAGGGCCTGTACGCCAAGCAGGCGGCGGGCGAGATCTCCGGGCTCACCGGTGTGGACGACCCGTACGAGGCTCCCGAGTCGCCCGATCTGCGCCTGGAGTCGCACACCCAGACCGTGCAGGAGTCCGCGGCGGCGCTGCACACGCTGCTCACCGAGAGGGGACTGGCATGACCACCATCGCTGCCGTGACCGAAGATCTCGACAACCCCTACGCGCTGTCGCACCTGGACGCCCTGGAGTCCGAGGCGGTGCACATCTTCCGTGAGGTGGCGGGGGAGTTCGAGCGGCCGGTGATCCTGTTCTCCGGCGGCAAGGACTCCATCGTCATGCTGCACCTGGCGCTGAAGGCGTTCGCGCCGGCCGCGGTGCCGTTCTCGCTGCTGCATGTCGACACCGGGCACAACTTCCCCGAGGTCCTCGACTACCGCGACCGCACCGTGGAGCGGCACGGGCTGCGGCTGCACGTCGCCTCCGTACAGGACTTCATCGACCGCGGTGAGCTGCGCGAGCGCCCCGACGGCACCCGTAACCCGCTCCAGACCGTGCCGCTGCTGGACGCCATCGACAAGGGCCGCTTCGACGCGGTCTTCGGCGGCGGCCGCCGGGACGAGGAGAAGGCGCGCGCCAAGGAGCGGGTGTTCTCGCTGCGCGACGAATTCGGCGGCTGGGACCCGCGCCGGCAGCGCCCCGAGCTGTGGCAGCTCTACAACGGCAAGCACTCCCCCGGTGAGCACGTCCGGGTCTTCCCGCTGTCCAACTGGACCGAGCTGGACGTGTGGCAGTACATAGCCCGCGAGAAGATCGAACTGCCCGCCATCTACTACGCCCACGAGCGGGAGGTCTTCGCCCGCAACGGTATGTGGCTGGCGCCCGGTGAGTGGGGCGGCCCGAAGGACGGCGAGAGCCTGGAGACCCGGCAGGTGCGCTACCGCACGGTCGGCGACATGTCCTGCACCGGCGCCGTCGACTCCGACGCGGACACCATCGAGGCCGTGATCACGGAGATCGCCGCGTCCCGGCTCACCGAACGGGGCGCGACGAGGGCCGACGACAAGATGTCCGAGGCCGCCATGGAGGACCGCAAGCGCGAGGGGTACTTCTAACCATGAGTACGAACACGGACGCGATCGACGTCGTGGACGCGGGTGCCACCTCGCTGCTGCGTTTCGCCACCGCCGGATCCGTCGACGACGGCAAGTCCACCCTGGTGGGCCGGCTGCTGCACGACTCCAAGTCGGTGCTCGCCGACCAGCTGGAGGCCGTCGAGCACGCCTCCCGCAACCGCGGGCAGGAGGCGCCCGACCTGGCGCTGCTGACCGACGGGCTGCGCGCCGAGCGCGAGCAGGGCATCACCATCGATGTCGCCTACCGCTACTTCGCCACCCCGCGCCGCCGTTTCATCCTGGCGGACACCCCCGGGCATGTGCAGTACACCCGCAACATGGTCACCGGGGCCTCCACCGCCGAGCTGGCCGTGGTGCTGGTCGACGCCCGCAACGGCGTGGTCGAGCAGACCCGCCGGCACGCCGCGGTGGCCGCCCTGCTGCGCGTCCCGCATGTGGTCCTGGCCGTCAACAAGATGGACCTGGTCGACTACGCCGAGCCCGTCTTCGCCGCCATCGCCGAGGAGTTCACGACCTACGCGGCCTCGCTGGGCGTCCCGGAGATCACCGCGATCCCGATCTCGGCGCTGGCCGGCGACAACGTCGTGACGCCGTCGGCCCACATGGACTGGTACGGCGGCCCGACCGTGCTGGAGCACCTGGAGACCGTGGCCGTCGTCGACGACCCGTCGGACGACCCCGGCCGCTTCCCGGTCCAGTACGTGATCCGTCCGCAGACCGCCGAACACCCCGACTACCGCGGCTACGCGGGCCAGATCGCCTCCGGTGTGCTGCGCGTCGGCGACGCCGTGACCGTGCTGCCCTCGGGCCGTACGAGCACCATCGAGGCGATCGACGCGCTCGGCCAGGCCGTGGACGTCGCCTGGGCGCCGCAGTCGGTGACCGTCCGGCTCAGCGATGACCTGGACATCTCGCGCGGCGACCTGATCGCCCCGACGGCCACCGCGCCGGGCGTCTCGCAGGACATCGAGGCGACCGTCTGCCATGTGGCGGACCGGCCGCTGACCGTCGGGCAGCGGGTGCTGCTCAAGCACACCACCCGCACGGTCAAGGCGATCGTCAAGGACATCCCGTCCCGGCTGACCCTGGACGACCTCTCCCAGCACCCGGCGCCCGGTGAGCTGGCCGCCAACGACATCGGGCGGATCGTGCTGCGCACGGCGGAGCCGCTGGCGCTGGACGCCTACGCCGACTCCCGCCGCACCGGCTCGTTCCTGCTGATCGACCCGGCGGACGGAACGACGCTGACCGCGGGCATGGCGGGCACCGCCTTCGCGGAGGCGGCGGAAGAGGCCGCCTCGGCCGAGGCGGCGGACGACGAGGGATGGGACTTCTGAGCATGCTCCAGGACATGTTCGCGACCTTCGCGAAGGAGGGCGGCCGCATCGGCAGCGGCGCCCTGGGCAGCGGGCAGGGCGGAGTCGGCCGATGTGTGTGCTGACGATGCCCGACTCCGTATCCCCCACGCCCCCCTTCCGAAGATCCACAGCTCCGCCGGGCGCGCCGTAAAGGGCGCGTACCGCCCGGCCCTCCGAGAGGAACCCCTCCCGTGTCTGCCGTTCGTCACCGCCTGCTGGCGGCCGCCGCCACCGTCCCGCTCCTGATAGGGGCGCTGGGCGCCTGCGGCTACGGCTCCCAGGCCAAGAAGGACACCGCGGCCGGGGTCGCCCCCAAGGGCGCCCGGACCGATGGGCTCGATCACCTGACGATCGGGTACTTCGGCAACACCACGCACGCCACCCCCCTGGTGGGCCTCCAGAACGGCACGTTCCAGAAGGAACTGGGCGGCACGGAGGTGAAGTCCTCCGTCTTCAACGCGGGCCCCGAAGAGATCGAGGCGCTCAACTCGGGCGCCATCGACATCGGCTGGATCGGCCCCTCCCCCTCGATCAACGGCTACGTCAAGTCGCACGGCAAGAGCCTGAAGATCATCTCCGGCTCGGCCTCCGGCGGTGTCTCGCTGGTGGTCAACCCCAAGAAGGTCAAGGGCCTCAATGACCTCAAGGGCAAGACCATCGCGACGCCGCAGCTGGGCAACACCCAGGACGTCGCCCTGCTCAACTACCTGGCCGGCAAGGGCTACAAGGTCGACCCCACCACCGGCAAGGGTGACGTCACCGTCCAGCGCACCGACAACAAGGTGACACCCACGGTCTTCCAGCAGGGCGCCATCGACGGTGCCTGGGTGCCCGAGCCCACCGCGTCCAAGCTCGTCGCCGAGGGCGGCAAGACGCTCCTGGACGAGAAGAAGCTGTGGAAGGACGGGAAGTTCGTCATCACGAACATGATCGTCTCGCAGAAGTTCCTCAAGGAGCACCCGAAGGCCGTCGAGGCGGTGCTGCGGGCCTCGGTGAAGACCAACGCCTGGATCCGCTCGCACCCGGACGAGGCGAAGAAGACCCTCAACGACAAGCTCGCCTCCTCGGACGTGGCCGGCAAGGCACTGCCGCAGAACGTCCTCGACCCGGCGTTCAAGAACGTCGATGTCACCGATGACCCGCTGGCCGCCACCCTCCAGCAGGAGGCCGACCACGGCGTCAAGGCGGGCCTGCTCAAGAAGCCCGACCTCAAGGGCATCTACGACCTCACCCTGCTGAACAAGGTGCTCCGGGCCGATGGCAAGCAGCCGGTCGACGACGCCGGACTCGGCAGCAAGTAGCTCCGCCCACGCACCCGCACTCCCCCAGGAGGTGACACCGATGACGACCACCCTCACCAAGCAGCAGCCCGCCACGGCGGACACGGGCACCACCGTGCCGTACGCGGCTCGCATCGACCATGTCTCGAAGTCGTTCGGCCGCACCGGCGCACAGCAGCATGTCCTGGACGACATCAGCATCGATGTGGCGCCCGGTGAATTCGTCTGCCTCCTGGGGGCCTCGGGCTGCGGCAAGTCCACCCTCCTCAACCTCGTCGCCGGGCTCGACGCGCCGTCCGCCGGCGCCATCGAGACGCCGGGCGGCCGGCCGGCCCTGATGTTCCAGGAACATGCGCTGTTCCCGTGGCTGACCGCGGGCCGCAACATCGAACTGGCGCTGCGGCTGCGCGGGGTGCCGCGCGCGGAGCGCCGTGACGAGGCCGAGCGGCTGCTCGAACTCGTCCGCCTCAAGGGCGCCCACGGCAAGCGGGTGCACGAGCTGTCGGGCGGGATGCGCCAGCGGGTCGCGATGGCCCGTGCGCTCGCCCAGGACAGCCAACTGCTGCTGATGGACGAGCCGTTCGCGGCGCTCGACGCGATCACCCGCGATGTGCTGCACGACGAGCTGACCCGGATCTGGCGCGAGACGAACCTCTCGGTCCTCTTCGTCACCCACAACGTCCGCGAGGCCGTGCGGCTCGCCGAGCGGGTGATCCTGCTGTCCTCGCGTCCGGGCCGGATCGCGCGGGAGTGGCGGGTCGACATCCCGCAGCCGCGGCGCATCGAGGACGCCGCGGTCGCCGACCTTTCCATCGAGATCACCGAGCAGCTCCGTGGGGAGATCCGCCGCCATGGCCAGCACTGAGACCAAGGCCCCGGCCACCGCCGCCGAGGAGGACGGCTCCGGCGACATCGCCGGTCTGGAGGCCGGGCTCGACGCCCTGGAATCCAGGGTCGTCGACCGGCAGCCGTGGCTGCGTACCGCCGCCTCGAAGGCGTTCCCCCCGCTGATCGCCATCGCGATCGTGCTCGCCCTGTGGCAGCTCGCCTACCACTTCGCGCTCAAGCCGCACTACCTGCTGCCCAGCCCCGTCGACGTCGGCCGCTCGCTCCAGCAGAAGTGGCTGGAGGGCACCCTGCTGAACTTCGTGTGGACCAGCGTCTCCCGCGGCGCCCTCGGCTTTCTGGCCTCGGTGGTCCTCGGCACGCTGCTCGGGCTGATCGTCGCGCGGGTCAAGGCCGTCCGGGCCGCGATCGGGCCGATCCTGAGCGGGCTACAGTCCCTGCCGTCGGTGGCCTGGGTCCCGGCCGCGATCATCTGGTTCGGGCTGAGCGACGCCACGATCTACACGGTGGTGCTGCTCGGCGCGGTCCCGTCCATCGCCAACGGACTGGTGGCGGGCGTCGACCAGATCTCCCCGCTCTATCTGCGGGCGGGCCGCACCATCGGCGCCACCGGTCTCGCCGGGGTCCGGCATGTGCTGCTGCCGGCCGCGCTGCCGGGCTATATCGCCGGGCTCAAGCAGGGCTGGGCGTTCTCCTGGCGTTCCCTGATGGCCGCCGAGCTCATCGTGAACGCGCCCGACCTGGGCACCGGTCTGGGCCAGCTGCTGGAGCAGGGCCGTGAGCTCCAGGACATGTCCTGGGTGCTGTCCGCGATCCTGCTCATCCTCATCGTCGGCATCGGCATCGAGCTGCTGATCTTCGCCCCGGTCGAACGCCGGGTGCTGCGCAGCCGTGGCCTCCTGGTGAAGAGCTGACCCATGGACGCCCGCCCCACGCTTCTCGTCATCGCCCACGGCAGCCGCGACCCGCGGCACGCGGCGACCATCTCCGCGCTCTGCGCGCGGGTCCGGGCGCTGCGGCCGGGGCTGCGCGTCGAGGTCGGCTATCTCGACTTCAACGCCCCCCGGGTGCCGCGGGTGCTGGAGCGCCTGTCGGCAGAAGCAGAGGGGCGGCGCGGTGGGGGTCCCCCCGGACGGAGTCTGGGGGAGCCTTCGTTCCGGGGTGGTGGCGGGCGACGGGAGGGCACGCGGGACGTGGTGGCGCTGCCGCTCCTGCTGACCCGGGCCTTCCACGCCAAGTCCGATATCCCGGCGGTACTGCGGGAGGCGGCCGCGCGGCTGCCCCTGCTGAACATCCGTCAGGCCGACGTGCTGGGCCCGTCGTCCCTGCTGACCGCCGCGCTGGAACGCCGGCTGGCGGAGGCCGGGCTGCGGCCCGGTGACCGTCGCTCGACCGGGGTCGTGCTGGCCTCGGCGGGCTCCTCCGACCCGGAGGCGGGCGCAGTGCTCGCTGAAATCGCGCGGGAGTGGTGGCACACCGCTGGCTGGTGTGCCGTGCGACCTGCGTTCGCCTCCGCATCTCTGCCCCGCACCGCGGACGCCGTACGGGCGCTGCGGGCCGAGGGCGTACGGCGGGTGGCCGTCGCCCCGTACGTCATCGCGCCCGGCTTCCTCCCGGACCGGATCGCGGCCGGCGCCCGGGAGGCCCGCGCCGACCTCCTCGCCCCCGTCCTCGGCCCGGCACCCGAGCTGGCCCGGCTGTTGGTACGGCGCTACGACGAGGCGCTCCTGGCGCACGCCCGAGGGGACCTGACGGCGCTGAGCGCCTGACAGGTCCCCCAGGGCCGGACTTCAACGTCCCGCCTGCCTCGCGACGCCTGGCACGCGATTCAGCCCGTGCTGCGCAGCCAGACCGTCGTCCACGGCGGCAGCCGGTCGCCGGTGACCGGCGCGGAGCTCAGCAGCAGCTCGCCGGCCGGCAGCGGCCGGGACTCGTCCGACAGGTTGGCCACACACTCCCAGCCGCCCGAGCGGCGGAAGTGCAGGGTGCCCGGGTCCGCCCCGCCGGCCCATTCCAGTGCCTCGTCGCCCACCAGCCGGCGGCGGGTGGCCAGCGCCGTGCGGTAGAGCTCCAGAGGTGCGGACGCCACGCCCTCCTGCGCCTCGACGGACAGCGCGCCCCAGCCCGTGGGCTGCGGCAGCCAGGAGCCGCCGCTGCCGAATCCGTACGAGCTGCCCGCGCGCCGCCACGGCAGCGGCACCCGGCAGCCGTCCCGCCCCTTCAGCGCACCACCGCTCCGGGTCCACACCGGGTCCTGGAGGGTGTCGCGGGAGAGCTCGGCGACTTCGGGCAGGCCCAGTTCCTCGCCCTGGTAGACGTAGGCCGAGCCGGGCAGCGCCAGCATCAGCAGGGTCGCGGCCAGAGCCCGGCGCAGGCCGAACTCCCGGTCCAGCACGGGTTCCTGTCCGTCGGAGAGCAGCCAGGCCTCTTCGTCGCGGCCGTCCGGGAGGCCGTACCGGGAGGCGTGCCGGATCACATCGTGGTTGGAGAGCACCCAGGTCGCGGTCGCCCCGGCCGCCCGTGCGTCGGCGAGCGCGGTGTCGATGGAGGCACGCAGCTCCGCGGCGTCCAGCGGGGCCTTGAGGAAGTCGAAGTTGAAGGCCTGGCCGAGCTCCTGCGGGGTGGCGTAGGCGGTACGGCGGGAGTTGCGCACCCAGGCCTCGGCGACGGCGACCCGGGGCGGGTCGTACTCGTTGAAGACCTTGCGCCAGTCCCGGAAGATGTCATGGACCTCGTCCCGGTCCCAGAAGGGATGACTGCCGTCCTCCGGCAGGTCGCCGGGTGTGTAGCCCTCGACGGTGCCGATGTCGCGGAGCGGTGCGGCCAGGTCCTTCGCCAGACCGTGGGCCACATCGACCCGGAAGCCGTCGACACCGCGGTCGGACCAGAAGCGCAGGGTGGTACGGAAGTCCGCGCGGACCTCGGGGTTGTCCCAGTTGAAGTCGGGCTGCTCGGGGGCGAAGAGGTGGAGGTACCACCAGCCGTCCGGCAGCCGGGTCCAGGCGGGGCCGCCGAAGCAGGAGATCCAGTCGGTGGGCGGCAGTTCACCGTGCTCGCCCTTGCCCTCGCGGAAGACATAGCGCTCCCGCGCGGCGGATCCGGGCTCGGCGCGCAGCGCCTCCTGGAACCACTCGTGCCGGTGGGAGGAGTGGTTGGGCACGATGTCCACCATCACCTTGAGGCCCAGGCGGTGGGCCTCGGCCACCATGGCGTCGAAGTCGTCGAGGGTGCCCAGCCGCGGGTCGACATCGCGGTAGTCGGCGACGTCATAGCCGCCGTCAGCCAGCTCCGAGGGGTAGAAGGGGCTCAGCCAGACGGCGTCCACGCCCAGGCCGGCGAGGTAGGGCAGCCGGGAGGTGATGCCGGGGAGGTCACCGATGCCGTCGCCGTCGGAGTCGGCGAAGCTGCGCGGGTACACCTGATAGACGACGGCCTGCCGCCACCAGTCGGTGGTGTCGCGGGCGGAGTCGAGGTGCTGAGGGGTCACGTGGGGCCTTTCGGGCGGTAGCGGACGCATGGGGGCACCTGGGGGGCCGGGGGTCATCCCTTCACCGCCCCTGAGGTCATGCCCGAGACGATCGAGCGGCGGAAGATCATGACCAGGACGCCGATGGGCACGGTGGCCGCCACGGCCCCCGCGAACAGCGTCCCGTAGGGGACCGTGTACTGGCTGGTGAACAGGGCGATGCCGACCGGAACCGTGCGGTGGCCGTCCTCGCTGTTGAAGGTCAGCGCCAGCAGGAACTCCGCCCAGGTCGCGGTGAAGGTGAAGATGCCCGCGGTGAACAGCCCCGGCCGGGCCAGCGGCGCGATCACGGTCAGCACGGTGCGCAGCGGCCCCGCGCCGTCGACGGTGGCCGCCTCCTCCAGCTCACGGGGGATCCCGACCAGGTAGTTGCGCATGATCCAGATGGCGAACGGCAGATTGAGCGCGACATAGGGCACGATCAGACCGGCGTAGCTGTTGAGCAGCCCCAGTTGCCGCTCCAGCAGGAACAGCGGGACGACCAGCGCGATCGGCGGGAAGACGGACAGCATCAGCAGCGCCGTCATGATGGCGCCGCGGCCGCGCAGCGGGGTGCGGGCCAGGGCGTACCCCGCGAAGAAGGACAGCCCCAGCACGGCGGCCGTCGAAACGGAGGCCACCAGCACGCTGTTGAGCAGATAGCGGCCGATGCCGTTGCGGACGAACGCCTCCGCGTAGTTGCCGAGCGTCGCCGATTCCGGCACCAGGCTGGGCGGGGCGGCGCTGATCTCGCCCGGTCCCTTGAAGGACGACGTGATCATCCAGTAGAGCGGCAGGGTCGACAGCACGACGATCGCCAGACCGCCGAGGTTGACGGCGTTGAGGTACCGGCGGATACCGGATGCCGGTGTACGGCGGCTCATGCCCGCCCTCCTTCGTCGGCCTGCGTCCGGAAGACCCGCAGGAAGAGCAGACAGCAGCCGATCACGATGACCGCGGAGGTGGTGGCCACCGCCGCGCCCCGGCCGATGTCGAGGTTCTGGAAGAGCGTTTTGTAGCCGAGGATCGCCAGGGATTCGGTGGCGGTGCCCGGTCCGCCCTGGGTCAGGACGAACGGCAGGTCGAAGATGCCGAAGGCCTGGAGGATGCGGAAGAGGACGGCGATGGCCATGATCGGCCGCAGCTGCGGCAGGGTCACCTTCCAGAACGTCGTCCAGGCGCCGGCGCCGTCGATCTCCGCCGCCTCGTAGACATCACCGGGAATCAGCATCAGTCCGGCGAGAACGACAATCGCGACAAAGGGCGTGGTCTTCCATACGTCGACCACCACCATGGCGCCCATGGCGGAGGCGGGCTGCCCGAGGATGTCCGGCTGATGGCCGAGGATCTGCTCGAAGAGCCAGGTCAGCCCGCCGTAGGTGCCGTTGAAGAGATATCCCCACAACTGGGCGGCGACGACATTGATCAGGGCCCAGGGCAGCAGCAGGACCGCCAGCACCCAGCCGCGGGCGGCCCCCAGCCGTTCCAGTACGAGCGCCGCCGCGGTGCCGAGCACCAGCTCCAGCAGGACGGTCACGGCGGTGAAGCCGAAGGTGAAGAGGAGCGCGTGGCGCCATTCCGGGCTGCTCAGCAAGGCGGCGTAATGGTCGCCCGTAAGGGACCGGATGCTGAACCCGCCGTACTCCAGGCGGACATCGGCGAAGCTGAGCAGCACCGAGAAGAGCACCGGGAAAACGGTCACGGCGGCGATGGTGAGCAGCGCCGGCGAGGCGAAGAACCAGCCGGTGCGCGCCCGTCGGCGCCGGCTCACCCGGGCCGGGCCGCCGCCGCGCGGTACGGGCCCGCCCGCGCGGCCGGCCGGCTGCGGGGCCGTACGCCGCGGGATGGTGCCGGAGGAGGTCGCGGAGGAGGTAACGGCATTCACAGCGCCCTGCCTTCCAGCGCGGTCCGGATGTCGGCGCGGGCCGCGCGCACGGCCCGGGCGGGGGTGGCCCGGCCGCCGATCACGGCGTTGGCCTGGGTGTAGAGCGCCTTGCTGACCTGGGGGTAGTAGGGGGTCTGCACCGGCCGGGCGACCAGCCGCAGCTCCTTGGCCCGGGTGAGCGTGGGATCGCCGACCCGGCGGGCCTCCGGCCGGGTCAGTACGCCTTCGAGTGCCGGAATCACCCCGGCGTGTTTCAGCAGGATCATCTGCGCCTCTTCTCCGGCGCAGAAGCGGGCGAAGGCGACCGCGGCCCCGAGGTGTTGGGAGTTGGGATTGACGAAATTGCTCCAGCCGCCGGCGCAGCTCACCCCGCGCGGACCGTCGCCGTCGAAGCCGGGGCGGGGTACGACGCCGACCCGGCCGGCCACCTTGGAGACCGACCGGTCGGCCGCGTTACCCCAGGCGTAGGACCAGTTGCGCAGAAAGACGCCGCGGCCGCCGGTGAAGGCGTCCTGGGAGTCCGCTTCCGCGTAGGTGGTGACCGTACGGGGCGTGACCCCGGTCTCGGTGAACTCCCGCATCAGCGCGAAGGCCCGCTCCGCGCCCGGCCCGTTCAGCGCCACCCGGCCCGCGTCGTCCAGTACGGGGGCCTGGGCGTCGGCCAGGAACTCGGTGACATTGCAGGTCAGCGACTCCGACACGGAGCCCTGCCAGAGGAAGCCGTAGGGGGCGTCCCCGGCCCGCTGGATCCTGCGCGCCGTGCGCAGCAGCTCCTCCCAGCTGCGGGGCACCGGCAGACCGTGCTTGGCCAGCAGGTCCTTCCGGTAGAAGAGGAAGGAGTTGTCGGTGAAGAAGGGCAGCGCGTACACGGATCCGCGGTACTCGCTGACCCGGCGCAGGGCGGCCGGATAGTCCTTCCAGAAGTCCTTGGGCAGCAGCGTCTGCACGGGCAGCGCAAGGGAGTTGGCGCCGAACTGGGCCGGCCAGGTGGTGTCGCCGAGGTAGACGTCGGGGGTGGGTGAGGCGCCCGCGAGCTGGGTGGTGACCGCGGCGCGATTGCCGTCGGTGGTGCTGAGGGCGTTCGATTTCCGGACACGGAGGTGCGGATGGCGGCGTTCGAAGGCCCGGATGATCAGGTCGGCCACCACCGGGCCGTTCCGGGAGGGGATTTCGGACACCCACCAGACGAGGGTGGCCGGGGTACGCGGGGCGTGGGCAGCCTGGGTCAGCAGGGTGTCCAAGGGCTTGCCCGCGCAACCGCTGGTGAGCCCGGCTCCGGCGGCGAGACCGCCCGCGAGCAGGGTTCTGCGGCTCAAGGCCATGAGTGCTCCTCACGTCTTGGCTGCCATCGATGACAGCGCTTGCAGGCTAGAAGTGGCCTTGTCGCCAGGTCAACGGCTCGTGAACAACAGATTTCTCTTGGGGATCTTCTGGCAACGCTGTCATCGTCTTTTTGTGCTAGCGTCCCCGGCATGTCCTCAGCTCAGAGCGAGGCCACGATGGCCGATGTGGCCCATCGGGCGGGGGTTTCGGTATCCACCGTTTCGCGCACGCTGCGCGGACTGTCGACGGTCTCGGACACGACCCGTGCCCGGGTGGAGGCGGCGGCCCGCGAGCTGTCCTTCGCGATCACCCGCAGCGCCTCCAGTCTCGTGACCGGCCGCACCGGACGGGTCGCCGTGCTCCTCCCGCATCTGGAGTCGTGGTTCCTGAGCGCGACGCTGTCCGGAATGGCGCCCGCGCTGCGCGAGGCGGGTCTCGACCTGCTGGTCTACAGCGTGGCCGATGTCCGCGAACGCGCCGATTTCTTCGACCGGTTGCCCGCCCGCCGCAATGCCGACGCCCTGCTCGTGGTGAGCTTCGCGCTCACCCCCGCCGAGCGGGCCCGCCTGGACGACCTGGGCATGCCGCTCGTCTTCGTCAGCCAGCACGCCGAGGGGCGCCCCAGTGTCTATGTGGACGACGCGGACGCCGCGCTGCGGGGCACCCGCCATCTGATCAACCTCGGGCACCGGCGGATCGCCTTCCTCCAGACGTCCGACCAGACCGGCTTCGCCTGGAGCAGCAAGAACCGGCTCGCCGGGCATCTGCGGGCCCTCGCCGACGCGGGGCTGGAGCGGGACGACGCGCTCATCATGAGCGTGCCGGGCTGGAAGGGCAGCGGGATGGGCGCGGCGGTGGGCCGGCTGCTGAGCCTCCAGGACCCGCCGACCGCGCTGTTCGCCGAGACCGACGACTTCGCGTTCCGGCTGCTGGCGGCGCTGCGGGAGGCCAACGTCCCGGTCCCCGGCCGGGTTTCGGTCATGGGGTTCGACGACCATGTCATGGCCGGGGTCCTGGGCCTGACGACGCTGGCGCAGCCCGCCGCCGAGATCGGGCGCACCGCCGTACACCTGGCCCGGTCGGTGATCGAGGACTCCGACGGCGCGCACCAGCGCCATATCGTGCTGCCGACCGAACTCGTCCCGCGCGGCAGCACGGCGCCGCCGCCCGCGGGGAGCTGAACGCTGCGCGGACGGTGCCGCGCAGATGCCGTCCGTCGGGTGCGGCCGCCGCGTCGTGGCCGGTCGCGCCGCTCCCAGCGCCCCATCAGGACGCGGCCGCACCGGGCTTCGGCTCGGGAAGCTGACCTAACTGACCTTGCTGACCGCCGCTGACTCTTCACCGGAGTCCGCCCCTCGACTGTCATAGGACTGCACCTCTTCGGTGCACCAGAGACGATCCGGGGGGAACTGATGCTGGACAAGAGTTACCTCGTGCCCTGGGGGAAGCGGGGCAGCCTGTCGACCGACACCGAGGCCGCCGTGCTGGCCGAACTCGTCCACGAGAGCACACCGCTGCCGGCCGGCGCCCGGCGCGAACGGTTCGAGCGCTCCTTCGCCGCCTCGGTCGGCAGCCGGCACGCGATCTCGGTGAACAGCGGAGCGGTCGCCCTCCAGATGGCGATCCGGATGCTCGATCTGGCCCCCGGCGACGAGGTGATCGCCACCCCGCAGACACACCGCGCCACCGTCCAGCCGCTGCTCGACCACGACGTACAGGTCCGGTTCTGCGATATCGACCCCACCACCCTCAATCTCGACCCGGCCGCGCTGGAGGCGCTGATCACCCCGCACACCCGGGCCCTGCTGCTGGTGCACTATGGCGGCTGCCCCGCCGAGATGGACACCGTGATGGCCCTGGCCCGGCGGCACGGCTTCCTGGTGCTGGAGGACTGTGTGCATGCGCTGGGTGCCCGATACCGCGGCCGGAGCCCCGGGTCCCTGGCGGACCTCGCCACCTTCAGCCTCCGGAACGCCAAGTCCAGCACCGCGCTGGGCGAGGGCGGTCTGATCACCTGCGACCGGGACGACTGGGCGGAGCGTCTGCACCGGCTGCGCGCCCCCGACGGGGACACCCGGACCGCGTACCCGCAGCCCGCGGCGGCCGGGCTGCCGGGGACCTCGTACGCCATGCCCCTCCAGCGCGGCTGCTTACGGCGGCCCGGCAGTGACGCGACGATGCCGGAGGTGGTCGCGGCGCTCGGGCAGGCCCAGCTCGCGGGGGTCGAGACGGCCGTGGCACGGCGGCGTGCGCTCGCCGGGCGGCTGGACGAGGTGCTCGGCCGCTACCCGTTCCTCACCCCGCAGTCGGCGCCCGCGCACAGCGCCCACGCCTACCACCTCTACACCTGCCTGGCCGACCACCAGGAGCTGCGCGACCGGCTCGTCCTGGCCCTGGACCGCAGGGGCGTGGAGATCCAGCTGCGCTACTTCCCGCAGCATCTGCTGCCGCAATGGCGCCAGCGCGGGCATCTGCGCGGGGAGTGCCCGGTCGCCGAACGCAGCTGGTTCGAGCAGCATCTCAATCTGCCCTGCCATCCGACCCTGACGCTGCATCAACAGGACTACCTCATCGAGGCGTTGGACGGCGCACTGGCGGAACTGAACGGCGGGGTGCCGGCCCCGGCGGCGCTGCCGGCGACGGTCTGCGGGCCCCGGTAGAGAGGGGCTGGTCCCGGTAGAGCGGGGCGGGTCCCGCCCCGCCGGGGACGCGCGAGGCCGCCGCCCCTGGTGTGGGCGGCGGCGCCCGGTGCGGTGACCAGGGGCGGCAGCTCGTAGCCGAAGACCCGCGTAGCGGGCTGCGTCAGATGACCTGGTCGGCGCGGAGGCGGGCGATCCCGTCGGCGTCGTGTCCCAGCTCGGCCAGGATCGCCTCGGTGTGTGCGCCGACGGCGGGAACCGCGTCCATCCGCGGGTCGGCGCCGGCCAGGTCCACCGGCGGCAGCAGCGCCGGCACGGTCCCGCCGGGAATCGGCACCTCGCGCCAGCGGTCCCGCTCCCGGAGCACCGGGTGGTCGAGGAACTGCGCGACGCTGTTGACTCCGGCGTTGGCGATGCCCGCGGCATCCAGCAGCTTCGTCACCTCATGGCTGTCCGACCGCCGGAACCGCTCCGCCACGATCGCGTTCAGCGCGTCCCGGTGCGTGACCCGGTCCGGGCCGGTGGCGAAGCGCGGATCGTCCACCAGGTCCGGCCGCTCCAGGAACTGCTCGCACAGCGCGGCCCACTCACGCTCGTTCTGGATGGAGAACAGCACCTCCTGGCCGTCGGCCGCGGGATAGGCCCCGTACGGCGCGATGGTCGCGTGCTGAGTGCCGAGGCGCGGCGGCTGGGTGCCGCCGAACCGGGTGTAGTAGGCGGGCTGATGCATCCATTCGGCCAGCGCCTCGAAGAGCGAGACCTCCACGGCCCGCGCGACCCCGCTGACCGCCCGGGTGTACAGGCTGGTCAGGATGCCCGAGTAGGCGTACATCCCGGCGGCTATATCGGCGACCGACACCCCCGCGCGGGCGGACTCCCCGGCGGTCCCGGTGAGCGACACCAGACCGGTCTGGCACTGGATGAGCAGGTCGTACGCCTTGCGGTCGGCCCACGGCCCGGTGGTGCCGTAGCCGGAGACGGTGCAGGGGATCAGTGTGGGGTGCCGCGCCACGAGAGCGGCCGCGTCCAGACCGAGCCGGCCGGCCGCACCCGGGGCCAGGTTCTGCACGAACACATCGGCACCGGCGAGCAGTTGCTCCAGGATCTCCCGTCCACGCGCCGACTTCAGGTCCAGGGTCAGCGACTCCTTCGACCTGTTGAGCCACACGAAATAGCTGGACTCCCCCTGCACCGTGGTGTCGTACCGGCGGGCGAAATCTCCTTCCCCGGGCCGTTCCACCTTGATCACCCGGGCACCGAGGTCCGCCAGCTGGCGGGTGGCGAAGGGAGCCGCCACGGCCTGCTCGACGCTGACGACGGTGATACCGGAGAGCGGAAGCTCGGTCATACGGTGACCTCCAGGGACTGAAGGGAGCGCGGCGGCCCGGCGGCTGCTCCGGGAAGGATGCGGTCCGGCACCCGGTGAGCGCCACCGGGCCGGTGTCATCATGAAGACCTACGGCATCCCGGCGCCGCGCTGCCCCGCTGGTCGCGGCCTTCCTCGCCGACCCGCAGAGCTCTTCACTCCCGGAGGCCGGACCCGTCTGAGGCCCCGTACGGGCGGTCCCGTACCGGCGGGATCTGTCGCGGCGCCCCTCAGCGGAGCGACGGCCCGCCGAGGGCGCTCAGAACTCCCCCTCCCTCTCCCCCTCCACGGCCGGCGTCTCCACGGCCGGGCCGTGCCGCTGCCCCAGCAGCCGCGTACGGAAGAGGTCGAGCACCTCGTCCAGCGCCGCGCGGGTCGGCTGGCCCGGTTCGTCGATGAGGTGCTCGGTCAGTACGGAGTGCGGGGACGGCACGGCGCGGGGATTCGCGGCGGAGTCGTCCAGTTCGACGGCGGTGAACGCCTCGCCGAGTTCGCGGCGCAGAAAGGCGAACCGGTCGCCCGGCACCAGCCGGTCCCCGCAGAACCGGAGCCCGACGACCCGCAGGCCCTCGCGCTCACAGCGCCCCCGGACGGTGGCGAGATCCTCGGCGGAGATATCGATACCGCCGGCCCGGCTCTTGGTGACGGCGAGCGGCAGCGACGGCTGGGACAGGACGGGGGCGAGCAGGCGCTCGTCGGCGGCCATGGCCAGTGCGAAGCCACCGGTGAGACACATACCGACGGCCCCGACGCCGGGGCCGCCGCAATGCTCGTGCTCGTGCGCGGCCAGGGCCCGCAGCCAGGTCACCACGCGGGAGGATTTCCCGGTGGCCAGCACAGTGAACTCCCGGCTGACGCACACCTTGCCTATGGACGAGGCCATATGAAGTCCGGCCTTCAGCCGGCCGATGTGGGCGGGATCGGCATCGCGGCCGGGTCTGCCGAAGAGCACCGGGAGCACGGCGGTACAGCCGATCGCGGCCACCCGTTCCGCGAACTCCAGAACCTTGGGTGTGATCCCCGGTATCTCCGCCAGCACAATCACGGCGGGGCCCGTGCCGCGCCGCAGAATCCGGTGGGTGGTGCCGTCGTGGGTGAAGCTGCCGCGCTCGAAACCGGTCAGGTCATGATCTGCCATGGATACCACCGCTTCGGTCAGTCGCTGCTCGGAGGCTGTTCGATGCCGCTCCCGGCCGGGGCACCTCGCCCACGCCCGGCGCCGCACCAGCGCGAGACTACCCGCGCACGCCGTGCGTAGCGCCCTTTCGGTCCGGCGCCTGCGGTCAACCGGCCCGCGGGCAGGGCGGAGTGATCGTCGGCGCCCACCGGCACGACCGGCGGGCGCGCCCTCGGCACGGGACGCGACGCACACCACCACCGGTCCGCTGCGGCGAAAAGGTTGACCTTGACCGTGCGTCAGGGTTGGAGCCTTGGCGCATGACGACGTGGCCGCAACGGCCGCCCGCGAAAGGACATCCCATGAGTGAAACGGTTGCCATCCCGCACGGCCTCCCCATGGAGCGCGACGCGGGGCCCTTCGCCCCGCCCCGCCAGATCACCCGGCTGCGCGAGGCGCGCCCGGTCAGTCCCCTGGTCTTCCCCGACGGTCACGAGGGCTGGCTCGTCACCGGCTACGAGGCGGCCCGCCAACTCCTGGCCGACACCCGGTTCAGCTCCCGCCAGGACCTCGGCGTCATCCACCTGCCGTACGAGACCCCCGGCATGCCCGCCGCCACCGAGCCGTCCCCGCAGGTGCCGGGCCTGTTCGTCGCCATGGACCCGCCGGACCACACCCGGCTGCGGCGCAAGCTGACCGGCGCCTTCACCGTCAGACGCATGAAACAGCTCGAAGAGCACATCGTCGAGATCGCCGAGCGGCAACTGGACGAGATGGCGCGCCTTACCCCGCCGGTCGACCTGGTCAAGGAGTTCGCGCTGCCGGTGCCCTCGCTGGTCATCTGCGAACTGCTCGGGGTCCCTTACGAGGACCGGGAGAACTTCCAGGTCAACTCCGCCAAGTTCCTGGTCAAGGAGCAGGAACTCGACGAGAAGATGGCCGCGTACGGCGCGATGACCGGGTACCTCGCCGAACTGGTCACGCGCAAACGCGCCGCACCCGGCGAAGACATCCTGTCCGACCTGGCCCGCCATGACGACCTCAGCATCGAGGAACTGACCGGTATCGCCTTCCTGCTGCTGCTCGCGGGCCACGAGACCACCGCCAACATGCTGGCCCTGGGCACCTTCGCGCTCCTGGAGCACCCCGAGCAGCTGGCCGCACTCCGCGCCGCCCCGGACCTGCTCCCCGACGCCGTCGAGGAACTCATGCGCTACCTGTCCGTTGCCGACATCTTCTATCGCTACGCCACGGAGGACATCGAACTCGGCGGGGAAACCATCGGCAAGGGATCGACCGTCATCGTCTCGCTGCTGGCCGCCAACCACGATCCCCAGCGCTTCGACCACCCCGACACCCTGGACATCCACCGCCGGGCCCGCGGCCACCTCTCCTTCGGCCACGGCATCCACCAGTGCCTGGGCCAGCAACTGGCCCGCATAGAGATGCGTGCCGGTTTCGACGGACTGCTGCGCCGCTTCCCGACCCTCCGGCTCGCCATCCCCGCCGACGAGGTGAAACTCAGGACCGACATGAACATCTACGGCGTCCACGAACTGCCGGTCACCTGGACGGAAACGCCCCGGTAGAGGCATCGACCGAGCACGTCACATACAGGAACAGAAGAGGGGAACACCCCCACAGCTCCACAGGCCAGGTCTTAGACTCGGCCCGTCCCCGTGGCCCGACGACCGGAGGTGAACGATGCTCACGATCAGCCAGCTCGCGGCGACCGCCGGCGTGACCGTGCGCGCCGTTCGCCACTACCACCACGTCGGCCTGTTGCCGGAACCCGAACGCGATCGCTCCGGCTACCGCCGCTACAGCGCACAAGCGGCGGTGGATCTCATCCGGATCAGGACCCTCGCCGACGCCGGGGTGCCGCTGGCCCGTATCGACGCGCTGCTGCACGCGCAGCCGAGCCAATTCGCCGCGGCCATCACCGACATCGACGCCGAATTGCAGCGCAAGATCGACCAGCTCACCGAGCACCGCCGCCGGATCACCGAATTGGCCGGCGGCGAAGGGCTTGTCCTGCCTGCCGGGGTGGTCGCCAACCTGAACCGGATGCGCAGTCTCGGGGTCAGCGAACGGACCGTACGGCTCGAACGGGATGTGTGGATCCTGCTCCAGGCACTGGACCCGGAGTCCATGCCGCAGGCGATCAAGGACAAGGCCGCCAGCTTCGACGACCCCGAGACAACGCGCCTGTACCTCGCCTGCGATCAGTCAATCGACTGGGATCCGCACGATCCCCGCGTGGACCAGCTCATCGATGAACTGGACAACTGGGAGATCGACCACGCACGGGACAGCAGCGAGCAAGGGAACACGGCGCTGGCATTCTCCCGGGTCGTCGAGGCATCACCGGCGTGGCAACGGATCCTCGGCGTACTCGCCCACCGCGCCAAGCAGCGCCGAACCGCAGGAGAGGCCGGGGCCGAACCCTAGGGCACCGGCCGGACTTCCCCCTCCGGCACCATCCCTGCCGACCGGGGCGGGCACACCGAAGCAGCCGGCGTGCCCGTTCCGGATCGGTAACGGTCCAGCCTCAAAGAGTGACTCTGACAATTTCTCAGATTCCCCTTGTGCTGCACTAGTTGGACGTGAGCCGGGCTCATGTGTGTGTGGGGGGGGAAGCGATGACGCATACGACGACATGCCCCGGATGTGGCCGGGGCACCGCTCCGGGAGCGGCGTTCTGTAGCACCTGCGGTGCGGCCCTGGAGGCCGGTGCGGCGACCGTGACGCTGCCGCAGCAGCCTGCCGGTGCTCCGCCGCCGGCCGCGACCACGGTGCCGCTCGCGGAGCGGCCGGCCAACCGCCGCGCCACCGTGCCGCGGTGGGGCAACGGCCGGGACCTGACCAGATATCTGTGTGCGGCCGCCTACCTGGACCGCGCCTACGCCGGATCGCTCATCAAACGGGTCGCCGCCGAACCCCATCTCGGGGTGGCGGCGGCCCCGGCGTGCGATATTCCCGTGGTGCTGCGGCACGCCTACCTGGCCAACGCACGCCGGCACAGCCGGGATCTCGTGCTCGCCGTCCTGTTCCTGCTGGCCTTCTTCTTCACGTTCGTGGCCGCCGAGCCCGGGATCATCCTGCTGGTGCTCTTCCTGTCCTGGGTGACGGTGTTCTCCTTCGAGCTCTCCACGAAGTACGGACGCCACCTCCAGAGCCTTCGCCCGGACCGTTTCGAACCGGCGGCCGCGCCGCCGCCGCTCAACAACGACATCGCGTTGCGCCTGCGCCAGATCGGCGAGTACGCCGACGGGAACGTCACCACGTACAGCGGCTATTCACCGTTCATCGGCTACGGGGCCGAACTCGATTCATGGTCCCTGACATTCGACGTCACCACATCGAGCCGGCCGGAAGGCGAGCCGGAGGAATTCGATGTGACGGAGCTCTATGCGCATATCGCCGAGCGGGTCGGCACGCTGGCGCTGCCCTGTCTGGAGATCGAGGAGCGGCTCTTCGCCGAGGGCTCGACCCTGCTGGGAGACACTCGCTTTCTGCCGGATCCGCTCGGCCGGCCGGTGTCCCGGATTCCGTTCGACCAGATGGACACGCTGAAGCGGAAACCGGAGGAGGGAGCCCGCCCGTATCTGGCCGTGCACTCCACCGGCTGGGGCGGCGAGTTGGTCACCTCGCTCTTTCTGCGCTTTGTGCGGTCGGACTCCAATCTCTTCGTGGAGGCCGTCCCGACGGTGCTGTTCCCGCTGCTGGACCGCTACCGGATCATCGACACCCTCATGCCCCGGCCGGCCGTGGGCGAGCTCGCCAAGCTGGTCTCGGAGACCGCGGTCAGCACCTTCTTCATTCTGCTGGCCTCCCCTGCGCGCGCGATCGCGGGATTCGCGCCCGACTCCTGGATGTCCCGGCGGCTGCGCCGTCAGCACAAACTGATCACCAGGCTGCGCCGATTCGACTACGGGGCACGGCAGAGCGTCCGCCGGGAAGCCGCCGCCACCCACCACCAGCGGCATTTCCAGAAGGCCGACAGCGGCATGGTCCTGAAGACGGTGGAAAAGCGGGTGCTGGACGCACTCGTCGAATTCGCCGAAGCGCGGGGAATCGACGCGGGTGAGCTGATCCAGCGTCAGCAGACCATCATCAACAACGGCATCATCGCGTCCCACGGATCGCGGGTGGATTCCAGCGCGGTCGCCTCCGGCGACCGGTCCCGGACCGCGATGAACATCATCCACAAGATCCCGCTGCTCAAGCTGGACTGACCGGACGGGAAGGAATGAGGAATGCAGATGCGCAGAAACGACGGGATCATCGCCACCGGCGGCTCGAATGTCGTCGGCAACGCCGTGGCCAGCGGCAAGAACGCCAAGGCGGAGGTCCGGGACAGCGGCCTGACCCAGTACGGCGACGGGCCGCAGCCGCAGCCCCAGGACCTCGACAAGCTGCTCACCCGGCTGATCGATGAACTCGGCCGGTCCGCGCACCCGGAACGGGACGACCTGATCGAGGCCGCCGAGGACGCCCGCGAGGAGGCCACTTCGGAGGCACCGCGCAAGGGCAAGCTGAAGGTGTTCGCCAGGGCGCTCGTGGGCGCGGTGCCGGGGTTCACCGCCCTGGCCACTCTGGCGGTGGCGATCGAAGAGGCGATCCACGGGCTCTAGCCCGGTCCGACGCGAAGGCCGGGTCCGGGAACACCCAGGACAACGGGGGGAGATGACCATGCCGTCCTGCACACACTGCGGCGCGCGCCAGGAGGATGCCGCCGCGACGTTCTGCCCGAGCTGCGGTACGCCGCACGAGAGCGGGGCGCCCGCCGGCACCCGTCAGCCCGTCGGGGGCACCGGGCACGGCTACGTCCGGGTGGGGCCCACCATCCTCCCGCAGTGGCTGCTGTGGGTGGTGGCGGCCCTGATCGTGGCGGGCGGCGCGACCGCCCTGGTGCTCTCCTCGTCCGACGGCTCCCCGGACGAGGAAACGGTCGGCGCGCTCTCCTCGGCCGGCCCCACCCCGGACCCGGCCCTCGGCTCCCCGCCCCCGACCGACATCGGCTCCGTGCCGCCCACCTACACCGAGACCCTGCCGCCGACCGACTTCCCCTCCCCCACACCGTCGGACCTCTCGCCGTCTCCCGACAACGCGAGCGCGGTCGTGGAGGAGTACTACCGGGACATCAACGCCGGTGACTTCTCCGCGGCCTGGGACCTCGGCGGCAAGAACATCGGGGGCACCTCGTACTCGGAGTGGAAGTCGGGCTTCGGCACCACGGTGAACATCGAACTCAGCGCGGTGAACGACGGCAGCTCCGGACAGGTCAGCGCCGTCCTCCGCGCGACCCAGACCGATGGCTCGGTACGGGTGTACCAAGGCACCTACACGGTGTCCGACGGCGCGATCGTCAGCGCCGACATCTCCCAGAGGTGAGCGCCCCCGGCTCGCTCCTTCCCCGCCTCCGCGCCAACGGGAGAGACGGGGAAGGGGCCGGGGGCCGCTACCGGTGTTCCGGGTTCTCGTAGTCGTCGCGGCAGCCCGCGTCCCAGGTGGTGCGCTGGTTGCCGTAGGACGGGATGCCGCCGGCGTCCTTGAGGGTGCGGGCCAGGTGCAGCAGGTTCCAGGTCATGAAGCTGGTGTTGCGGTTGGTGAAGTCGTTCTCCGGGCCGCCCGAGCCGGGGTCGAGGTACGAGGGGCCGGGGCCGGCCTCACCGATCCAGCCGGCGTCGGCCTGCGGGGGGATGGTGTAGCCGAGGTGCTGAAGGCTGTAGAGCACGTTCATGGCGCAGTGCTTGACCCCGTCCTCGTTGCCGGTGATCAGACAGCCGCCGACCCGCCCGTAATAGGCGTACTGTCCGGACGCGTTGAGCAGGCTGGAGCAGGCGTAGAGGCGCTCGATCACCTGCTTGGTCACCGAGCTGTTGTCACCCAGCCAGATCGGGCCTGCCAGTACGAGGATGTCGGCGGCCATGACCCGTTCGTAGAGGGCCGGCCAGGCGTCGGTCCGCCAGCCGTGTGCGGTCATGTCCGGCCAGACGCCGGTGGCGATGTCATGGTCGATGGCCCGTACGACCTCGACCTGCACGCCCTGCCGCTCCATGATGCCCACGCTGCGGTCGATGAGCCCCTGGGTGTTGCTGGGCTGCGGCGACCGTTTGAGGGTGCAGTTGAACACGAGGGCGCGCAGGTCGTCGTAGCGGGCGGGCGGTGCATCGGTACGCGGCGGCTGGGCGGTCACGGAGCGCTCCCGGGGGTCGTGCCACCGTGCCGGTCACGGCGGCGCAGCGCTGCCCATCGTGCTGCTCCCCCACCCGCTCACCCCGCAGCGGCACGACCCGTCCCCGACGACCACCCCGACAGCGGAACAGGCGACGGGCGGGTCGGTCACGGGTGGCGGCCGCGGCGTGATGTGGTGTGATCCGTCAGCGCGACGGTGCGAGACGCCCACCCTACGAGTACAACCATCCGTTGTTCATGGCGTCGAAATGGTTGTTTGATTCCTTTGTGCACCGCCCGCTTTCATGTCTGGGGTCAACGTGTGGTTGCACAGGGCCTTCGATCGCCCTGACGGGAGGTCGCGCGTCGCCGGCGTGAGCTGAGCAGACGCCTCTCGTAGCGGCGTTCGGTGGTCGCCTCGGCGCATCCGCACCGCGACGGCTTTTCGCCCCGCCGCCGAGCCGGTGGTTCGGCCACGGAACGTGTCTTCCCCGCGCTCCGGGCCGGTCGGGGTTTCCCCTGTGCCTCTGGAGGTGACCCCGCTCGTGCCGGATTCCTTCGTCCACCTGCACAACCACACCGAGTATTCGATGCTTGACGGCGCGCAGAAGCTGACGCCGATGTTCCGTGAGGTGGCCCGCCAGGGGATGCCTGCGATCGCCATGAGCGATCACGGCAACATGTTCGGCGCCTACGAGTTCGCGCAGGTCGCGAAGGGCTTCGAGGGCGTCAAACCGGTCATCGGCATCGAGGCGTACATGGCGCCGACCGCACGCTTCGTCCGGAAGCAGGAGTTCTGGGGGCCGGGAGGCCGTCGCGCCATGAGTGAGGACGGCGAGGGCTCGAAGGATGTGTCCGGTGGTGGCCGCTTCACTCACCTGACCATGTGGGCGCGGAACGTTCAGGGGCTGCGGAACCTGTTCTGGCTCAGCACGCAGGCCAGCTACGAGGGCCAGTTTCCGGCCGGCAAGCCGCGTATGGACCGGGAGCTGATCGCCGAGAGGCCGGACGGCATCATCGCCACCACCGGCTGCCCGTCGGGGGAGATCCAGACCCGGCTGCGGCTGAACCAGTACGACGAGGCCCGGGCAGCCGCCGGTGCCTATCAGGACATCTTCGGGAAGGAGAACTACTTCCTGGAACTGATGGACCATGGCCTGGACATCGAGCGTGATGTCCGCCAGGGCCTGCTGCGCCTCGCCAAGGATCTCGGCATCCCGCTCCTGGCCACCAACGACGCGCACTACGTCACCGAGGACCAGGCCGACGCCCACGACAGTCTGCTGTGCATCGGCGTGGGCAAGAACAAGGACGCCCCGAACCGCTTCCGCTTCAACGGGTCCGGCTACTACCTCAAGACCGCCGCGGAAATGCGCCGCCTGTTCTCGGAGCTCCCGGAATCCTGTGACAACACTCTGCTGATCGCCGAGCGCATCGAGTCCTACGACGAGGTCTTCGACTACGTCGACGAAATGCCGCAATTCCCGGACGTGCCCGCGGAAGAGACCCAGGAATCGTGGCTGCGCAAGGAGGTTCTCCAGGGCCTGGCCCTGCGCTACGGAAATCCGGTCCCCCCGCACATTCTGGAGCGCTTCGAGACCGAGATGTCGGTGATCGGCCCCATGGGCTTCAGCTCCTACTTCCTCGTCGTGGCGGATATTTGCCGCCACGCCCGGGAGAACCGGATCCCGCTCGGTCCCGGACGGGGCTCGGCGACCGGATCGATCGTCGCCTACGCCACCCGCATCACCGAGCTGTGCCCCTTGGAACACGGCCTGCTCTTCGAGCGGTTCCTGAATCCTGAGCGCATCAACCCCCCGGATGTGGACCTCGACTTCGACGACCGTCAGCGGGACCGGATGGTCCGCTACGTGACCGAGAAGTACGGCGAGGAATACACCGCCATGGTGAATACCTTCGGCAAGATCAAGGCCAAGAACGCGATCAAGGACTCCTCGCGCATTCTCGGCTATCCGTTCTCCCACGGAGAACGCATCACCAAGGCACTCCCGCCGGACCAGAACGGCAAGTCCGCTCCCCTCGCCGTCATCTTCGACTCCTCCCACGAACGGTACGGGGAGGCAGCGGAGATCCGGCAGATGTACGAGAGCGAACCGGATGTCCGACGTGTCATCGACACCGCCCGTGGGGTCGAGGGCCTCACCCGCGGCACCGGTGTGCACGCCGCCGCGGTGATCCTTTCCAAGACGACCCTCACGGACCGCATCCCACTGCACATGCGCGCCTCGGACGGCGTGAAGATCACCGGATTCGACTATCCGTCCTGCGAAGCCATGGGCCTGATCAAGATGGACTTCCTCGGGCTGCGGAACCTGGGCGTCATCGACCAGGCCATCGAGAACATCCGCGAGAACCGCGGCATCAGCCTGACCACGGTGGACCCTCTGGACGGGGCCTCCTCCGCCACCGTCATCCCGCTGGACGACGCCACGACCTACCGGCTGCTGGCCGAGGGCAACACCTTCGGCGTCTTCCAGCTCGACGGCGGCGGCATGCGCGTCCTGCTGAAGCAGATGGAACCCACCCGGTTCGAGGACATCGCCGCGGTCAACGCCCTCTACCGGCCCGGCCCGATGGCGGCCAACGCCCACACCAACTACGCCCACCGCAAGACCGGCCGCCAGGACATCACCCCCATCCATCCCGACCTGAAGGACGCACTGGAGCCCATCCTCGGTAACACCTTCCATCTGCTCGTCTACCAGGAGCAGATCATGGCCATCGCCCGGGAGCTCGCCGGCTACACCCTCGGCGGGGCCGACCTGCTGCGCCGTGCGATGGGCAAGAAGAAGCCCGAGGTGCTGGCCGCGGAGTGGGACAAGTTCCACGCCGGCATGCGGGACAACGGCTACCGCGAGGAGGCCATCAAGGCCCTGTGGGACGTCATGCTCCCCTTCTCCGGATACGCGTTCAACAAGTCCCACACCGCCGGATACGGCCTCGTCTCCTACTGGACCGCCTACCTCAAGGCCAACTACCCGGCCGAGTACATGGCGGCCCTGCTCACCTCCGTCGGCGACGACAAGGACAAGGCCGCCACTTACCTCGCCGACGCCCGTAAGAACGGCGTCCGGGTCCTCCAGCCCGACGTGAACGAATCCGTCGCCGCCTTCACCGCCGTCGGCGATGATGTGCGCTTCGGGCTGCGGTCGGTGCGCAATGTCGGCGACCAGGTCATCGACGCGATCGTCGAGGCCCGCCGTGGTCAGGGAAAGTTCACCTCCTTCGCCGACTTCCTCGACAAGGCCGACCTGCCCGCACTGAACAAGAGAGCCGTGGAATCCCTGATCAAGGCCGGCACCTTCGACTCCCTGAACCACACCCGCAAGGGCCTCACCGCCATCCACGAGGAAGCCATCGACACCATCACCCCGGTGAAGAAGGCGGCAAGCTTTGGACAGGAAGACCTCTTCGCGGATCTGGCCGCGGAAAGCGGCGGCGAACCCGCCTTCGGACTCGACTTCCCCCTCGACGACACGGAATGGCCCCGTCGGCAGCTCCTGGCCACCGAACGCGAAATGCTCGGCCTTTATGTCTCCGCCCACCCGCTGGACGGTGCCGAGCATGTGCTCGCCGGCGCACGCGACTGCACCATCGGCGAACTGCTCGCCTCCGGGAGCAGCACCGGAGACGTGCAGGTCTCCGGCCTGATCACCGGCATCCAGCGCAAGATGACCAAGCAAGGCAACCCCTGGGCCATCGTGACCCTCGCCGACCGCGACGCCGCCCTGGAGGTCCTGTTCTTCCCCGCCGCCTACCAGCTCGTCCAGCACGCACTGGCCGAGGACAACGTCATCTCGGTCAAGGGCAAGGTCGAAGACCGGGACGGAACGGTGAACATCTTCGGCAGAGAACTCACTGTCCTCGACATCTCCTCCGCCGAGCACGGCGGCAAGCCCCCCGTACGGCTCGCGCTCCCCGCGCACCGCATCACCGAACAGTCCGTCAAGGAACTCAAGCGCATCCTCGCGGACCACCCGGGCGACAGCCCCGTGCACCTCAGCGTCCGCGGCGCACGCAAGACCACCGTTTACGCCCTGCACGCCACGGTGAACCCCACGACCATCGCCTCCGATGTCAAAGGCACCTTCGGCGCCGACGCCTGGGAAGCGCCATGGTGAGGTCGATGCGCCTATGCACCGGAACGCTGCCCCCTCGTGCGAGCGTTGCCCGGCACGTCGCCTCGTACCGCAAGTACCCCGGCCGCGAGGGATCATCACTGTCATCGGAATCGATGACAACTGCATGGGGGTGCAGCCAGACATGTCCGTCCAGGCGCCGCCGGTGACCTGCTCGTCCTCGTGTCTTTCCCGGGCGCAGCGGACCGTTGCCGCGGCGCTCCGGCACTACACGGACGCGCCGTTGGCCAAGCCGTATTACGTGCGGGGGTGCGTCCCGGAACGGGACGAGGCGGCGGTGATCGTCGCGCTGTGGGCCGGCCCCGCCGCGCGGGAGAAGCTGAACCTCTTCTTTCTCGTCCGTCTCGTGGCCGGTGGGCTGCCGGTGCCGGCGGCGCAGGTCACCGCGGGGATGCTGCGGCTGGGGCGGGGGACACATATCTTCGGCTTCGCCGGGCGCCGCTTCGACGGCAAGCCCGTGGTCAACGGCAGCAAGCTGGTCGAGGGGCGGCCCGCGCCCTGCCTCTGCGGGGGCACCGGTGAGCCGGAGGGGCCGCGGGGCTTCTACTTCGCACGGCCGGGAGAGCTGAGGGAGTATCACTGAGGGAAGTGAATCAGCGGCTTGATGATGCCCCCTTCCTTCGAGGCCATCATCCGGAAGGCTTCCTCGATGTCGTCGAAGCGGAATTCATGGGTGGTCATCGGTGTGGGGTCGACCCTGCCCGTCTCCATCAGCCGGAAGATGCGCCGAAGCCAGCCGCGGCCTCCGCGGTTGAAGCCGCCGTACAGCTGCTTGTCGGACATGCCGTATCCGAAGGGCTCCAGGGGGATGTGCAGTGGCTCCCGCACCTCCCCGTGGTAGCCGACGTTGGAAATGCGCCCTCCGGGTTTGGTGACCCGGAAGGCCGCCTCCCAGGTTTGGGGAGCGCCGAGCGCCTCGATGGCGGCGTCGACTCCCTGACCGTCCGTCAGCTCCAGGATGCGCTCGACCGGGTCGCACCGGGTGTGGTCGACGATCAGGTCGGCGCCGAAGTGGCGGGCGAGTTCCTGACGGGCGGGGACCGACTCGACGGCGATGATCAGGCCGGCGCCGAGCAGGCGGCAGCCGATCGTCGCCGACAGTCCCACCGCGCCCTGCGCGAAGATTGCGACGGTCTCGCCGAGTTGGAGTTCCGCGTGTTCGGCGGCGACGAATCCGGTGGAGAGCATGTCGGTGGCGTACAGCGCGTGGTGGTCGGAGAGCTCCTCGGGGATCGGGGCGAGGTTGGCCTGGGCGTTGTTGACGAGGAAGTACTGGGCCAGCGTTCCGTCGCGCCGGTTGGTGAATCGGGCGCCGCCCAGCATCCGTCCCTCACATTGCGAGGAGAAGCCGCGCTGGCAGGAATCGCACTGGAAGCAGGGCGTGATCCCGGCAGCCGCGACGCGCTGTCCCTCGGTCAGTCCCTCGACGGCCGAGCCGAGCGCGTGGACGACACCGACCGCCTCGTGCCCCAGTGTCACGTCCGGAGCAACCGGAATCACGCCCCGCATGACGTGCACATCGGTGGTGCACACCAGGGCCGCGGTGGTGCGCACGACCACGTCATTGGGGCCGGGTTCGGGGACCGGCTTCTCGATGACGCCGACCTCGCCGACTCTCCGGAGCACAAAAGCTCTCACGTCGGATTGCCTGTCGTTCGTTGCGGGTGGCTCATGTCATCGCCCTTCCCGTGGACCGGGCCTGGCGACGGCCGGTCGCGGCATCTTCGCCCGTTCGGCCGACCCGGCACGACCGTGGTGCGGTGCGCGCCCGGCCCCTTGGTTCAGTGCGGCTGAATCGCGCGCAGCATGTTCAGGCCGGCCGCGCGGCGGGCCGGCCAGATCGCGGCGAGGACGCCGATGGCCAGTGCCAGTGCGAGGAAGAGTGCCAGCCGTCCCCAGGGGAGGACCATTTCGTACTCCTGCATGGAGGAGGTCGTGAGGCCGCCTCCGGCCCAGGCCAGGAAGGTGCCGGTGGCAATGCCGAGGATGGCTCCGAACAGCGAGATCACCACCGACTCCAGCCGGACCATCCGCCGGACGCCGGAGCGGTCGAGGCCGATGGCGCGGAGCATCCCGAGCTCACGGGTGCGCTCGAAGACCGACATGGCCAGGGTGTTGACGACGCCGAGCACCGCGATGACGACGGCCATGCCGAGGAGCCCGTACAGCATGTTGAGGACGGTGGTGACGGGGCCGTTGTTCTCCTGGATGAGCTGCTGCCGGCTGCGGACCTTCAGCAGAGGGTTGTCGCCGAGTGCCGCGCGGATCTTCCGTTCGAGGCCGGCCGCCTTGCCGGGGTCGGCCTTGACCAGCACGTTTTCCAGCTCCTGGGAGTCGGCGTACGGGAGTACGTCGGTCAGGGTGCCCAGTGCGTCGTCGGCGGCGCGGGTCTTGGCATAGAGGGCGACCACCGCCAGCGTCTTCCGCTGCGTCGTGCCGCTCCCCGTGCCGGAGCCCAGCCGGGCGTCGAGGGTGTCGCCGACGCCGAGGCCGGTCCGCCGGGAGAAGGCGTCGGAGATGGCGATCTTTCCGTTGCCGATGTCGCCCAGCGAACCGGCCCGGACGTCCAGCCGCACGGCCTTGCCGAACGCCTTCGGGTCGGTGCCGGTCAGCACGGCGTACTCGCCCCGGACGTCGAGCCCGGCGGAGGTGACGGGGGCGGCCGCGGCGACTCCGGGGACGCGGGCGACCTTGGCGGCGGTGTCCGTGGCTAGGCCGCGTGCGGTGCTGTTGGTGACCTTGTAGTCGGCGGTCAGGCCCTGGGTGGCCTCCTTGGCCATGGCGCGCTGGGCGGAGTGGGCGCCGACGGTCAGTCCGGTGATCAGGGCAAGCCCGATCATCAGGGCCGAGGCGGTGGCGGCCGTACGGCGCGGGTTGCGCAGCGCGTTCTCCTTGGCGAGCTTGCCGCTGACGCCGCAGAGTCGGGTGGTGACCTGGCCGGCCAGCGCGATCAGCGGCCGGGAGAGCAGCGGGGCCAGCACGATCACGCCGCCGAGGGTGAGGGCGGAGCCGAGCATCGCGAGCATCAGGTTCGATTCCTTGCTCGTCCGGAGCGTGGAGACATACAGCATCACCAGCGCCCCGGCCCCGGTGAGCAGGGTGCCCAGCACATTGCGGACCCTCAGGGCGCGGCCGGGCGGCGCCTGGTCGACGCTGCTGAGCACCGCCACGGGGGCGATCCTCGCGGCCTTGCGGGACGGCAGCCAGGCGGCCAGCACGGTGATGACGACGCCGACCGCGAGCGCGGCCAGCGGGGCCGCGGGCGTGATGACCAGCGGTCCGTCGGGCAGTCCGGCACCCGTGGTGTTGAGCAGCGGCCGCAGGGCGGTGGCGATGCCGAGGCCGAGCGCGAATCCGGCGGCGGAGGCCACCAGGCCGAGGAGGGCGGCCTCGATGAGGACGGCGCGTACGACCTGGCGGCGCGAGGCGCCCACGGCCCGCATCAGCGCGATATCGCGGCTGCGCTGGGCGATGAGCATGGTGAAGGTGTTGGCGATGAGGAACGCGCCGACGAACAGCGCGATTCCGGCGAAGACCAGCAGCGTCTTGGTGAGGGACCGGGTGTTCCGGGCGATCCGGTCGGCCTGTTCGACGGCCAGGTCGGTGCCGCTGAGGGCCTGGACGCCCTTCGCTGGGAGCAGCGCCCGCACCCGGCCGGTCAGCGCGCGCTCGTCCGTGCCGTGCTGGGCCGCGACCGCGAGCTCGTCGAACTCGCCGGGGTGGAGGAACAGTTGCTGTGCGGTCCGGGTGTCGAAGAGCGTGAGGGTGCCGCCGGCGGTGACCCGGGGATCGTCGGTGGAGACGAGGCCGACCAGCTTCTTCGTCAGGACGGGCCCGTCGAGGGCGAAGCGGATGGTGTCACCGATGCGGTAGCCGGCCCGCTGGGCGGTCCTGGCGTCGAGGGCCAGCTCGTCCGCGGCGGCCGGGCCGCGGCCCGCCGTCAGCGGATAGCGGCTGTCCTTGCCGTCCTTGCCCGGCACGTAGTTGGTGGCGAGGTGCTGCCGGTCGCTGTCGGCGCCGACCGGGCGGCCGTCCTTGCCGGCCAGGGTGGCTTCGCCGTGGACGGTGGGGCGTACCGAGGCGACGCCGGGCAGTTGGCCGATCTTCCGGGCCAGCGCGGTGTCGAGAGGGGTGGTCCGCCGGGGGTCCCCGTCGCCTGAGGTGTCGGGGGCCGGGGCTTCCTCGCCGCCGGCCGTATCGGTGGCGGGGGTGGCCTCCGCCGCCCGTACGGAGACGGCCACGCCCCGGAGGCTCGCGGCGGAGGCGTTGCGGTAGGCGTGGGCGACGGTGTCGCCGAAGACGAGGGTGCCGGAGACGAACGCGACGCCGAGCAGGACCGCGAGCGCGGTCATGATCAAGCGGGCTTTGTGCGCAAGGACGTTGCGCAGGGCGGTACGCAGCATGGTCGATTCAGTCCCAGAGAGGTGCGAGGGGCGGAGGCGGGTTACCGGCGCTGAGTGGCGGCCACGTCAGGTCGTGCGTCCTGGGCGTCGAAGTGCCGCATCCGGTCGAGGACGGCCTCGGGGGTGGGGGCGGGCAGATCGTCGGTGAGCCGCCCGTCGGCGAGGAAGACCACCCGGTCCGCGTAGGAGGCGGCGACCGGGTCATGCGTGACCATCACGACCGTCTGTCCCAGCTCGCGTACCGAGTCCCGCAGGAAGCCCAGGAGTTCCGCGCCGGACCGGGAGTCGAGGTTGCCGGTCGGCTCGTCCGCGAAGATGATCTCGGGTCGGCCGGCCAGTGCGCGGGCCACGGCGACGCGTTGCTGCTGGCCGCCGGAGAGCTGCGAGGGACGGTGCCGCAGCCGCCCGGACAGACCGAGGGTCCCCACGATCAGGTCGAGCCACTCCTGGTCGGGCTTGCGGCCGGCGATATCCATCGGCAGCGTGATGTTCTCCAGGGCGTTCAGCGTGGGCAGCAGGTTGAACGACTGGAAGACGAAGCCGACCTTCTCCCTGCGGAGCCTGGTGAGCTGACGGTCGCTCAGGCGGGACAGTTCGGTGTCGGCGATCCGGGCCGAGCCCCCGGAGAAGGAGTCGAGCCCGGCCATGCAGTGCATCAGCGTCGACTTGCCCGAGCCGGACGGCCCCATGATCGCGGTGAAGCGGCCGCGGCCGAACTCCACGGAGACCGAGTCGAGCGCCACGACGCGGGTTTCGCCCGCGCCGTAGACCTTGGTGAGCTCCGTCGCGCGGGCGGCGGCGCCGGACGTCTGAAGGCCGGTGGCCGGGAGTGCGGGCTGTGCCATGGGGGCTCCGTAAGTTGTTGGTCGGCCCGGGAGGGGTGCGGGATTCCCGACCATCGTGGTCGCGGCACACCCCCGGATCCGTCGCCCTCAGGTCGGGAATCCGCCGCCTGCCCCAGGGCAGAGAGAGGGCCGCGCCCTCGTCCGCACGGACCACGGCCCCTCTCCCCTAAGGGAGAGCCGGAGGGGCCCGGAAGGGGGAGCCGGAGGGGCCCGTACGGGTCCCGGAAGAGACAGCCGTACGGGCCGGGCCGGACCTCAGCCCATGGCCCGGACCTCAGCCCATGAGTCCGGCCTGGTGCGCCAGCAGCGCCGCCTGCACCCGGCTGCCGCACCCCGTCTTCCCCAGAATCGAGCCGACGTGGGTCTTGACCGTCCCCACCCCGATGCCGAGCCGGCCGCCGATCTCCAGGTTCGACAGCCCCTCGCCCAGCATCACCAGCACCTCCCGCTCCCGGTCCGTCAGCCCCGCCACCCTGCGGTCCTGGACGGGGGGCCCGCCGCCGCTGAGCATCCGCCGGACGACGGTCCCGGTAACACCGGGCGAGAGCACCGCGTCCCCGGCGGCCGCGGCCCGTACCGCGCGGATCAGCTCCTGCGGCCCCTCGTCCTTGAGCAGGAAGCCGGTGGCGCCCGCCCGCAGGGCCCGCAGGACGTTCTCCTCGTCGCCGAAGGTGGTGAGCATGACGACCTGCGGCGCGGGGTCCAGGGCGGTGAGCGGTTCGACGGCCGCGAGCCCGTCGAGTACGGGCATCCGGACGTCGAGGAGCACCACATCGGGCCGGTCCCCGGCGGCGAGCCGGACGGCCTCGGCGCCGTTGGCCGCCTCCCCCACCACCTCGATGCCCTCGGCGTGCCGGAGGATCAGCCGGACGCCGTGCCGGACCATCTCCTCGTCGTCGGCGAGCAGCACCCGGATCGCGGAACCCGGCCCGGAGACCGCGGAGTTGGCGTAGTCAGTCATGCGTCCTGCTCCCAGCATGAGGTTCGGTCACCATCGGAACGGTAAAGCGGTCGATCGCGATCAAGGTGTCGGACCGGAAGCAGTAGCGGACGATCGGCAGCCGGTTGCCCTCGGCGGCATCGCTCGCGTACGGATACAGGCAGTCGGTGGCGGCCGGCCGCCGTGGCGGTTCACGCCCCGCGGCGGCCGCGCGCACGGCCGCGTCGTCCGGTGGCAGGGCCCGCTTCACCTGCTCCTTCGTCATCCCCAACCGGGGCCGTTCGGGGCGCTCGTAGGCGAGGTCATACCGTGCATGGGCCACCAGCAGGACCCCGAACAGCGCCATCACGCCCACCCCGGTCAGGCCGAGCAGCCCGATGACGGCGCCGACGGCGCGCCGCTGGAGGGCGGAGAGCCGGCCGGCGGGCTCGTCGGCAGCGACCGGGCCACCGGCCTCCGGTCGCGCGTCCGTCGGCTCGGCGCCGGGCCCGGGGTCGGCGGGGAGGTCGGCCGCGACCGTGAAGCCGCCACCGGGCGTCCGCGCGGCCTCCAGTTCTCCGCCGAGCAGCGCCACCCGTTCCCGCAGCCCGGCCAGCCCGCGCCCGGAGCCGAGACCCGTCGAGGCGGCGGGCCGGGTGGGCGGAACGCCGTTACGCACCCGCACCACCACCCGCTCGCCGGTGTGGCGAACGTCGACGGTCACATGTGAGCCGGCCGCGTACCGGTGCACATTGGTGAGCGACTCGCGCACCACGCGGTGCACCGCCCGCCGCACCCGCGCCTGCCGGGCATCCAGGTCCGCCCCCTCCCAGCACAGCTCGACGGGAATGCCGCCCCGGCGCGACTCCTCGGCCAGCGCCTCGATGTCGGCGCGGGTGCCCGTCGCGTCGGTCAGCGCGCCGGTGCCGGTGTCGCTCTCCAGCGGGCCGAGGACCCCCAGCGCCGCCCGCAGCTCCTGCATCGCGTCCCGGGTGGCGCGGCGCACCACGGCGGCCTCGTCCCGCAGTTCGGGCGCCGCCTTCTCCAGCGCCATCTCCAGCCCGCCCGCGTGCAGGGAGACCAGGCTCAGCCGGTGCCCGACCAGATCGTGCATCTCCGCGGCGATCCGCGACCGCTCGCGCATACGGGACTCGCTCTCGGCCAGCCGCCGCGCCTCCTCGGCGGCGGCCGCGCGCTCCCGCAGCGCCCGCAGCAGCCGGCCCTGCTGCCCGGCGGCGGTACCGACCAGCCCCGGCACGACGACCGTGCTGACGGCGAGCACCGCGCCCAGCGCCAGGCCGAACAGGCTGCTGCCCAGCTCCACCGCGGGAGCGAGCACCGCGCCGACCAGCATCGTCAGAGCGGCCGCCCCCAGCAGCACCCCGGCCCGCTGCCGTGAGGTCCTCAGCTGCCGGGTCGCGGTGTAGGCGGCCACCGCAGTCAGCAGCGCCACCGAGGGCACCGCCCCCATCAGCGCCGCCAGCCCGACCACACAGGCCGCCGGAAACCGGCGCCGCACCAGCACCAGCACGATGCCGAGAGCCGCCAGGCCCGCCGCCGCACCCACCAGCCTGGCCTCGACCAGCGACGCCCCCTCATGGACGAGCAGCACCAGCGCCGCGGCCACCACCGCCTCGCCCACCGCCCGCCACACCAGCCACCGTCCCCGCTCCCCCGGCCCCGCGAAGAGGCTTCGGGAAACGGGGGGCTCGGTCTCGGGCGGGGCACTGGAGGACATGACGACGATTATCAGGGGCTCCGTACGGGGCTTCCCTGCTTCTTGAGGGTGAGCCGCCTCTGCCCAAAGACAGAGGCCACGGGGCCGCTGCCCAAAGACAGCGGCCCCAGAGGCGGGACCAGTACGGGCAGGGTGCGGGCCGGAGGGCGCCCCGGCGCGGCGGGGGTGCAGGCTGTGACCCGGACATCTCCCTGAGTTGCCGCTCTGGGCCGGTGGGCCGACTCATGCGCACACTGGAGGTATGCGCGGGATGACCGTCGGCGAGACGGCGGAGCGCGCGGATCTGCTCGCCGCGGCCGCCGTCGACGCCGTCGAAGGAACCGGCGCGTACGCGGGCAGCGTCTTTCTCCGCTCCCGCGACCGCCGGTCGATCGTGCTCGCCGCGACGTTCGGGGTGCCACCCTCCCTGCTGGGCGGCTGGCGCCTCATCCCGGTGAGCAGCCCCATCCCGGTCGCCACGGCGTACCGCTCCGGGCGCACCGTCCACCTGGCCAACGCCGAGGAGACGATGCGCCGCTATCCGCAGCTCTCGGTGGCGCTGCCGTACGCCTTCGGTTCCTGCTCCGTGCCGGTGGGCGCGGGCGGGGAAACCTTCGGGTCGCTGGCGATCGTCTGGGCGGCCTCACCCGGCAGCGAAGGGCTGTCCCGGGCCCGGCGCCGCCACGTCCGGACCGTCGCCGGCCGGCTCGGGAGCTCCCTCGCCGCGCTCCGCGCCCGGACCGGCGATCCGGTGGAATGCGCCCCCGAGACGGTTCCCGTCGAGATCCCGGCGCCCTCCGCCACGGCCGTACGGGTCGGCCTGTTCGGCTGGGACCTCGACTCCGGCACCTTCCGCGGGGACGACGAACTCTGCGCGATCTTCGGCCGCGACCCCCGTACCTTCGACGGACGGGCCACCTCGCTGGCCGCCTGCCTGCACCCCGGCGATCTCGCCGCCTTCCTGTCCGCGGCCCGGGAGGCCGCCGCCGGGGGCGACCGGATCACCGCGCGGCGCCTGCGCGTACGGGATCGCGGGGGCGGCGGCGAGGGGTACCGCACGGTCGAGCTGTGGGCCCGCGTCCTGGACACCGGCGACCCGCCGGGCCGCCGCCAACTGGTGGGCGCGGTCGTCGACAGCCATGCCGGCAGCGCGGCCGTCGCCGCGGTCGAACGGCTGCGGGACGGACTGTTCTCCCTCGCCCCCGACGGGCGGGTCACCTACGCCAACCACACCGCCCTGCGGCAGCTGGACGTGTCCGGCGACGAGCTGCTGGGCCGGGTGCTCTGGGACGCGCTGCCCTGGCTGTCCGACCCCGACGTCGAGTCCCGGCACCGGTCCGCGATGATCTCGCAGGCGCCGTCCTCCTTCCTCGCCTGCCGGGCGCCCGACGACTGGCTCGCCTTCTCCCTCCATCCGGAAGCCGACGGCGTGACCGGCCGGGTGGTGCCCCTCGGCCATCCCCCTTCGGTCTCCACACCGCCCGCGTCCGCGGCCGAACCCGCCACCGCCGCCACCCCGACGCGGCTGGGAGTCATGCACCACGTCCTCCAGCTCGGCAGCGCGCTGACCGAGGCGGTCACCACCCGCCAGGTCTGCGAGGTCGTCTCCGACCAGCTCCTCCCCGCCTTCGGAGGCCAGCAGCTGGCCGTCTACGTGGTCCGCCACGGAACGATGCACCGGCTCTTCCACACCGGGCGCCAGGAGGACTTCCTCGACGGGCTGGAGGGCGCACCGCTGCACGCCCGGCTGCCCGGAACGGAGGCCCTGACCGCCGGCGCTCCGCTCTTCATCGAATCGCGGCAGGACCTCACCCGGAACTATCCGGACACCCCCACCGGCGAGGTGAACTCCTGGGCGTATCTGCCGCTGATCGCCTCCAGCCACCCGGTCGGCACCTGCGTCCTCGGCTTCGACCGGAACCACCGGTTCACCGAGAAGGACCGCGGCGTGCTCACCGCCCTCGCCGGGCTGATCGCCCAGGCCCTGGAACGCGCGAAGCTCTACGACTCGGAATTCGCCATCGCACGCGGCCTCCAACAAGCGCTCCTGCCGCACCGGCTGCCCGTGATCCCCGGCATCCGCACCGTCGCCCGCTATCTGCCCGGCACCAGCGGTATGGACATCGGCGGCGACTGGTACGACGCGATCCCCACCGGTGACGGCGTCTCCCTCATCATCGGCGACGTCCAGGGCCACAGCATCGCCGCCGCGGCCACCATGGCCCAACTCCGCAGCGCCGTACGGGCGTTCACGGCGGTGAGCCATACCCCCGGCGAGGTGATGGCGGGCGTCAACCACACCCTGGTCGACCTCGACCCCGGGCTGCTGGCCAGCTGCTGCTGCCTCCACGTGGCCGCCCACACCCACCACGCCCAAGCCGTCACCGCCGGCCACCCCCCGCCGCTGCTCCGCCGCCCCGACGGAACGACCGAGGTCCTCGACCTCGACATCGGCCCGCTCCTCGGGGTGGACCGCACCAGCGACTACCCCACCACCCCGGTCGACCTCCCGCCGGGCTCCGTCCTCGCCCTCTACACGGACGGCCTGGTCGAGGAGCCCGGAGCCGACATCGACGTGGGCATCGACCGCCTCCGCTCCTCCCTGGCCCACGCCCGCGCCGACTCCCTGGACGAACTCGCCGACCGGCTCCTCCACAACGCCCGGGGCTCCTCGTACCGGGCGGACGACATCGCCTTGTTGCTCACCGAGTACGGTCCCGGGCCGGCGCAGCGGGGTGGGGCCCGAGGGGGAGGCGTCTAGGGGGCGGCACTGGGCGCTGGCCGGTGGGTCATACGGTCGCGGGAGTGGCGACCGGCCGACCGGGGCTTGGCCTCATGCCACGCGGCTTGGGAACTCAGCTGCCGGCGCGGAGGGCGTCCAAGTGCCGTCGCAGTACCTGCCGGAGCAGCTTCGGCGGATAGCGGTCCGGCAGCAGCGTCGCCTGGAGGTTGAGGCCGTCGAGGAGGGCGGCCAGTCGCGTGCTTTCCAGTTCGACGTCCATGCCGCCCGGCAGTCCACCGGCGGACCGGGCTTCGTGCAGCACACGCGACATCAGGGCGTGCAGGTTGGCCTGCATTTCGGCGGCGCAGGGCCGGAGTTCGGGGCGGGTGAGTGCGGCGGTGGTGAAGGCGAGCCAGAGTGCGGACTCCGTATGGCGGGCCTCGTCCACGGGGAGGAACTCGGCCAGGAGCTCTTCCGTTCCGGCCCGGCGGTCCATGCCGCCATCGGGAGCCAGCAGCCGCTCGGCGTGCGTGCGGATGCGGTCGCCGATGCGCCGGCTCAGCTCCCGCATCGTGAAGGTCATCAACTCGTTGTGGTCGGCGAAGTAGTGGCGGACCGAGCCGATGGCGAGTCCGGCTTCCTCGGCGACATTGCGCAGCGACGCATGCTCCAGCCCATGCCGGGCGGCGACGGACAGAGCGGCCTGCGCCACCGCCCTGCGACGGGCCACGGGATCGACGATCTTTGGCACATTGCCTTTATAGCACGACTGAGCTAAATTTTTTAGCTCAGTCATGCCATAAAGATTGGTTGGTATCCGCGTGAACCCCTGGCTGCTCGCCGCGATCGTCGCGGTGGTCGTGATCGCCGTCGTGATCAAACGGATGCACGGTGAACCGGTCAACGCGAAGGACCTCTTCGTGGCCCCGGCGATCCTGATCGGGATCGGCATCCTGTCCCTCGCCAAGAAGACGGACCTGACCGGCACCGACCTCACCTGGATCATCACCGGCGCCCTCCTCGGCGCGGCACTCGGCGCACTCCGCGGCGCCACCATTCAGCTCGTCGACAAGGGAGGTGTCCTGTGGCAGCGCTACACCGGCCGCACCTTCCTCACCGTGATCGGCACCCTGGCGATCACGGCCGGCTTCAGCCTCCTGGCAGTAAAGATGGGCATGCACGAGAACGCACGCTCCATCCAGCTCTCCATCGGCCTGAGCTTCCTCGGCGAGTCCCTCATGGTCGGCCGTCGCGGCATGGCCTCGGGGATTCCCTTCGCCCCTACGCGTATTCGCTGACTCACTCGGCGGACAGCCCTACAGCTGCCGAAGGTGATCACGCAAGGTGCGGGCGACATGGGCCATGAGGGCGTCGGCGTCGGGTCGGGTGCCGGCGGGGACGAGGGACTCGGTGAGGACGGCGATGGCGAAGGACTGGCCGTCGGAGTGCTCGACGACGCCGACCTCGTGGCGGAGGTTGAGGAGGGTGCCCGTCTTGGAGGACCAGGTGGAGGCGTCCGAGCTGAAGTCCGGGGCGATGCGCTGCCGCAGCAGATTATCCGCCATGAGGCCGCGGACGCGCCCGGCCACCTCCGGGGGGATCGCCGACGGTGTCCACAGGGCCTGGAGGAGGTCGACGTACGAGCGCGCGCTGCCGGAGTTCGCCCGGGTCACATCGAGCTGCGGCACCCGGTGGCCGCGGCCGCTGGTGCCGGCCTCAATGGCGAGCGCGTAGGCGAGATGCGCCTCTGCGGCATCGAAGCGCTCGACGGGGGTCTCGGTCAGCTCGCGCGTGGTGTGCCGGACGGAGATGCCCTGAAGCCCGAACTCCCGCATGATTTCGGCGACTTGAGCAGGCGGGGTGAGGGCGAACAGTGCGTCCGCGGCCGTTCCATCGCTCACGCAGGTGCTGAGGTAGAGCAGGTCATCGATCGCGATCCGGACCGGATGACGGAAGCGGCTCAGCCCGGTCGGACCGGGCGAGGTGATCCGCCCGGGTTCGACCGTCAGCATCGTCGATCCGTCGAGCTCGCCCCGCCGGATGCGCTCCAGTGTCGCCAGCGCCAGCGGGATCTTCACCAGGGAAGCGGCGGGCAGCTGGGTGTCCGGTTCGATGCCCAGCTCCTGTCCCGTATGCAGGTCCCGGACGAGAAAGCAGCCGTGCAGGCCGCCGTCGCGCAGCCGCTGACGCATCTCGCGAAGCAGTGCCTCGGTGCTCATGTCGCCACCGCGCCCGGCGTCCCGGCGCCTTCGTCGGCGCCGAGACAGCGGGCGATCTCATCGCCCAGACGCGCACGGATATGGTCCGGGTGGCCGGCCACGGCAGTGGCGAGGGCGAACCCCCGGGTGACGGTGATCTCGCCGATGGGACGCCAGTGCAGGGCGAGTTCCCGGGCCTGGGCGGGCGAGCAGAGCAGCACATCGCGCGAGCACAGCACCTCGGCCGCGGCGGTCGTGTGATCCGCCGCGACGACGAGCTGGGCGGGCCGCAGACCGACGGCATCGCGCAGTCGCGTCAACGGGTCACGGATATGCGGCACATCGTCCTCCGGCTGGATCCAGATACGGCGGGGCTCGCCGAGCGCGGCGCGCCCCCTGCGCAGCGTCTCGACATAGAGCCGCTTGCCTCCCGGATCCTGCGCACCGGCGAGCCCGAGCGGCACGGACCAGGTCGCCTCGTCCCGCGGGACGGCGAGCAGGGCGGCCCGTACCTGCTGGGAGTGCAGCAGCTCGGCCCGCTCCGCCGGTGCCGCGGCGCGGAGATCGAGGGTGACACCGTGGCCTCGTGCGTCGGCGATGAGGCGGGCGAGACCAGCGGTGGAGCAGATGTCGGGAACCGCGAGCCGCCACGGCTTGAGCTTGGCGGTCTCCGCCTCGTGTTGCAGGACATCGGCCGCGAGCACCAGCTGTCTGGCGGCCGGGAGCATGTCCCGGCCGAAGGGCGTGAGCACGGCCCGCCGCGCCGTTCGCTCGAAAAGCCGCTCACCGAAGCGCTCCTCAAGGGCGGCGACACGACGGCTGGCCACCGACTGCGACATCCGCGCGGCGGCCGCTCCGACGGTGAAACTGCCGCGCTCGCTCACGCTGACAAACGCACGACACGCTCCCACCAGATCCACGAAAGCCACCCTATGCGATTTCGGCATGGAAACCCTCATGAGCGCATTGGACTGCATAGGTACCGGAACGCGAGGGTGGTCATGGCAACGGCGGCCACCCGGCGCAGGGCCGGCCGCCACCCTTTCCCCGTACGCCTTGCGCGCCCGGGACTCCCAAAGGATCTGACATGCCCCACACCCGAGCCCGGCGCCTCCTCATCGGCGCGCTCGCCACCCTCAGCCTCGTCCCGCTCACCGCCTGCGGCTCCCCGGCCGACCCCTCCCCCACCACGAAGGCAGCGCACGCGAGCGCGACGCCGAAGTCATCCGCCCAGGCGTTCAAGGACCTTGAGCGAAAATTCGACGCCCGGCTCGGTGTCTATGCGATCAACACCGGCACGGGCCGCGAGATCGCCTACCACCAGGACGAACGCTTCGCCCACGCCTCCACCTTCAAGGCGATGGCGGCCGGCGCCGTGCTGAAAAAGCACTCACTGCCCGGCATGGACAAGGTGATCACCTACTCCCGCGACGATCTGGTCCCCTACTCCCCCATCACCGAAAAGCACGTCGACACCGGGATGACCCTGCGCGCCCTGTGTGACGCCGCCGTCCGCTACAGCGACAACACGGCCGCCAACCTGCTGTTCGACTCGATCGGCGGCCCCAAGGGCCTGGACGCCGTACTGGAGAAGCTGGGTGACCACACCACGCGGATGGTCCGCCGCGAGCCGGAACTGAACGACTGGGCCCCGAACGACACCCGGGACACGACCACCCCCCGGGCATTCGCCAAGGACCTGCGCTCCTTCGTCCTCGGGGACACTCTGCCCGGGCGCGAACGCGCACAGCTCGCGAAGTGGCTCCAGACCAACACCACCGGAGCGAAGCTCATCAGGGCCGGCATGCCCAAAACCTGGCTCGTCGGCGACAAGACCGGCGCCGGCAGCACCTATGGCACCCGCAACGACATCGCCGTGGTCTGGCCGCCCGACGCCGCCCCCATCGTCGTAGCGATCATGTCCAACCGCACGCAGAAGGACGCGGACCATGACGACGCGTTGATCGCGCAGGCGGCGGCGGTGGTGGCGGAGAGGGTGTCGTAGGAGGCCGTAGGAGGGGGCGCCGGGGGTTACGCGCCCCGGTCGGCTTCCTGAGCTGACCGCTCCAGCCGGCTTCGATAGTTCTCCCACCAGGCCGAGTCGCCCGGCATCATGCTGTCATTGCCCTCGTTCATCCCCACGGCACCATCCATGAGTTCCCGCAGGATGTCGGCATGGCCGGCGTGCCGGTGAGTATCGGCGATCACCCGCACCACAGCGTGATGCAGCCGCACCTCGTCCTTGCCACTGGGCCACCACGGCACCTTGCCGATCGTGTCCAGCGCAAGCGCGTCGATCGTCGCGTCCGCGTGTGCCCACGCCCGGCGGTAGAGCTCGACGATGTACTCGCGTGACTCGTCGGCGGTGACCCACATGTCCCCGTTGGTCTCGGCAGCGTCTTCGAGCCAGGGCAGCGGCTCGCCGGACGGCCGTCCGAAGGTGTCGCCGAGGTAGCCCAGCTCCACAGTGGCCACGTGCTTCACCATGCCCAGGAGATTGGTGCCGGTCGGGGTCAGCGGGCGGCGGATGTCGTACTCCGAGAGCCCGTCGAGCTTCCACAACAGGGCATCGCGGGCGGACTGAAGGTAGAAGTGGAGGTCAGCCTTGGGATCTGATGGGGTCATGGGGCCAGTCTGCCGCTCGCGCGCTCGCCAGCCACCGCTCGTGGCGGAATCAGCTCGCCTGACGTGACGGCCGAACCGGAGATGTGCATGTGCCGCCGTATCCGGCTCGGCTCCGGTACGGAGGGAGGCGGGATGGCGGGATGGCGGGACGCGGGCCGGAGGGAGGGGGCCGGAGATCGCCCCGGCCCCACCCGCCGGTCAGCGTGAGCGTCAGCCACGCTCCGCCCGCTGATAGACCTGCTTGGCGACGTCCCCGAGCACCGGGCCGAACATGCGCGTGCCGCCCGTCGGCGCATCGCCATGGCTGTTGACGGAGACCAGCACGCCCTGCCCCGTCGCGGTGTCGAAGTCGGTCAGCCAGGGGCCGCCGCTGGCGCCGCCGCCCAGGTCGCATGGCACGGACTGCTCGTTGTCGCGTGCCCGCGTGGCCGTACCGGTGCAATGCAGCAGTTCCTCGCCACGTTGCGGGCGGGTGGCGGGGTAGCCGAAGGCCACGGTCCGCCCGCCGACCCGGTGGTGGAAGGCGACGGTCTGACCGCCCACCACGTCGGTGAGCCGGCGGCCCTTGGCGTCGGGGTCGACAGCCAGCGCAGCCACGTCGTTCACGGCGTCCTCCGCCCAGGAGCGCGCAGTCATGGCGGCGCGCACCGGGAACGCGCCGTACGGCTGAGTGCCCTTCTGGTAACCCGGCACGAAGACCAGGTCCATATAGGTGTTGACGGGTGAGGCGGGGCGGCGCACGCAGTGTGCGGCGGCCATCACCACGGAGCGGTTGGCGCTCCGCACGGCGGTGGCCGTGCACCAAGAGTCCGCCCCGTCGGCGTTGACGAAGAAGAGCCGTCCAACGGTCTTCATGGTCGTGCCCCGCCACGGCCGGGACTTCGGGCCGGTCGGGCCGAGGTCCACGGACTTCCCCACGGCTTTGATGCGGGCCGGGGTCCAGTAGGCGAGGGCCTCCCGGCGCTCGCCGGCGGTGTAGTTGACGGTGGCCACCTTGTCGGCCGCGGCCTTGGGCGCGGCCGTCGCAGGCATCGGCCCGACGGCCGCAAGCAGCGTGCCCGCGGCAACGGCCACGGCGATCCGGTGCCGGCGGCGGGGCGGGGAGGCCAAGGCCGCGGGCGCAGCGGACATCGCGGAGGGAGCCGGGACGGTGGGGGCGGCGGGCATGCGAACTCCTGGAGGCAGCGGTCGGTGACGACGGACACTGAACACCGTGCGTTTTCACAGGACATGACGGCCTTTCACCCCGTCAGGTTTCACCGGACGCCACATCCCGCGACGCCCGACACCCCCTCCCCTTGCTCGAGTTATCCACAGGAGGTTGCCTCCGGAACCACGCCGGGCACTACCTCCCCTACCGTCGGTGACATGCACGGAGGACTGCCGTTCATCGGCATCAGCACCATCGTCTACGGCGTGATCGGACTGCTCACCGTCGCAGTCAGCACTATCCGCAAGACAGGGGGAGAACGACATGCACACCATCACCGTCATCGTGCCCGCACACAACGAGGAGGAAGGGCTCCCGGCCACTCTGGAGTCCCTCGCCTCTCAAACGGTCCCGCCTGACCGGGTCCTGGTAGTCGACGACGCCTCCACGGACCGTACGGGCGAAGTGGCGGCCTCACATGGGGTGACCGTGCTCCGCCCGCCCCGCAACCTCGGCAGCAAGGCCAAGGCACAGAACTACGCCCTGCCGCAGTGCACCACCGACCTCGTGCTGGCCGTGGACGCAGACACCGTCCTCGCGCCCGACTACATCGAGACCGTCCTGCCCGTCTTCGACGACCCCGGCGTCACGGTCGCGGCAGGCACGGTCCGCACCCGCCACACCCGCACACTCTGGGAACGCGGGCGCTCCACCGAGTACCTCTTCGGCTTCCATTGGCACCGCCCCATCCAGGCCCGCGCCAACAGCCCTATGGTCTGCTCGGGTTGCTGCTCCGTCTTCCGGCGCGACGATCTGATGTCCTTCGGCGGCTTCCCGGAACGAACCATCGTCGAAGACATGGATTTCACGTGGTCCCAGCAGATCGCGGGCAGACGCGCGGTCTACGTCTCCGACGCCGTCGCCCTGGCCGCCGACCCGGAAGACCTCACCTACCTCCGCAAACAGGTCTGGCGCTGGATGGCCGGCTTCTGCCAGAACGTCCGCCTCCACCTCGGCCAACTGATCCTCCACAAACCCCTGCTGGCGCTCTGGGTCCTGCTCGCCCTCCTGGAGATCCTCACCGCACCCCTGTGGTGGGCGACACCCTTCCTGGTCGCAGCAACCACCGGCGCCTCACCCGCACTCGCCGTGGCCTGGTGGGCCGGCGCCGAACTCCTGCTGACCCTGCCACCCCTCCTCTACGCCGCCCACCGGCGCAAACTCCCGCTCACCACCGTCCTGTTGAACATCCCCTGCGTCTACGCCACCAAGGCCGTCAACCTCGTCTACGCCTGGAAGGCCCTCATCGTCGAACTACTCCTGGTACCTCTCCATCTGGCCCGGGGCCTCACGGTCTACGAGAAGGGCCGGGCCGATACCGCGCCAGCTCGGGCGGCGCTCGCAGGCGGGTGAAGACACGCCACGTCGATGGCGGGCTCATGGAGCGGCCCCACCCGGTATCCCCGGTGGACCCTTGGGCAGACACAGCTCCAGGGCCACCAGGGCCCGGCCACTGCGACCGGAGTACTACCGGACGGCGGTGACGATCACGTTGTCCCGGTAGACGTTGCCGTATCCGGGGTGAAACTCGACGGGCCCGCCGCAGGTGATCAGGACCAGCCGGCGCGGTCCGGTCTTCCCGGCGAACACCGACTCGTGCAGCCGGGACTTATTGACCGCCTCCAGGCTCGCGATGCGCCACGTGGTGACGGTTCCGTCGGCATCGCTGGCGTACACCACGTCACCGGGCCGGGACCGATAGAGGTCGTACAGGGCTCCGTTGCCCTGCCCGGGGGCATGGACGTGCCCGACGAGCAGCGTCGTCCCGGCAGGATCCGCCAGTGCCGCGCCCTGGTCCCACATGCCGACCCGCCGCACGTCCTCCGGGATGGTCAACGCGCCGTCCCTGATGCGCGAGGTGGCCGCGACGGGGGCGTTGACGCACAGCGCCGGGATCACGATGTGCGAGGCCCGCAGGGTCCGGTCGCAGTCCCGGCCGCCTCGTCCGGGTGGCGCCTGCCGGCCGCTCGTTTCGGGTGGCACGGCGCGCGGGAGCCCGGACGGGTCGGCCGAGAAGGGAGTGGCAGGGAGCGGAGCGGCCGACCCGGCGGCCGCATCGGACAGCTGTCGGGAGATGAGCACCACACCCGAAGCCATGATCGCCAGGCTGGCCAGGACCGCTGAGACGATCGTCCACCGCGGCACCCCGCGTCGCCGGGCACGCCGGCCGCGATGGGATGCACCGGCCCGGGCGCGGAGGGCAACCGGCCGCCGCTCGCGTGGGGTTGCCCGGTGCGTACGGATCTGCTTCACCGGGCTCACCTGAGATCGGCCCCGTCAGAGGCCGGTTCCAGCGAGGGCTTGGCCGGCGGGCCGGGCAACTCCCCGCCACCGCTCGCGGCGCCGCCGAGCTGTGCCGGACCGCGCTCGGCCATGCGCCGTGTCTCGGCCCAGGAGTTACGGCGCAGGATGATCCGGGCCAGTGCCCGCCACGCCGCAAGGTGCGCTACGTAGGACCACGGGATCATCAGGTGCGCCATGGCCAGTGCCTTCCACAGCGGCGCGGTGCACGCGCGTCGCCAGTACACGAATCCCCAAAGAACATGCGGAGTGAACGAAACCACGCACCAGAGGACGCCCAGCAGCACCCGGCCCATGGGCGGGCTGCCCCCGACCGACGGCAGGCCGTGCCCCGTGAGCAACTCGACCAGCAGGTACTGCTGGAGCACCGACCAGGGCAGCGAAACCACCCAGGGAACCGCGAGGTAGGCCGCATGCTCCAGGAAGCGCCCGGTGGGCAGGTAGCGCGAGCGCGCCAGCTCCGGAAGGCGGCGCATCGAGGCCATACGGCTCTGGTACCAGCGGGTGCGCCGGCGAACCAGACGACGCAGATCACCGACTCCCTGCTGTGTCACACAGGCCCAGGGCATCGAAGTCGTCCGCCAGCCGAGTACGGCGAGCGAGATGCCCAGATCGAGGTCCCCGGTCAGGAAATCCGACCACGGCTCCGCGCCGACCTCGTCCAGCGCGGCCAGGCGCGCAAACTGGCCGTTGCCGCCCATGCCCACCGACCCCGCGGCCATACGGCCGAGCTGCCCCGAGCCGGCCATGGACCAGAACTCCATGTCCTGGAACGACAGGGCCAGCGAGTCACGGTTGCGGATGCGCACCACGAGCTGGAGACCGCCCACCGACGGGTCCGCCGCGAATTCCCTGGCCACGGCCGAGGTGGCGTTCGCGGTCAAACGACCGTCCGCGTCCATCACGGCGACGATCACCTTGGAGGTGTCAACGCCCCTGTCCGCCACGTCGGCGCGGACCCACTCGATCCCGTGGTTGAGGGCTTTCCCCTTATCCAGACGGGCATTCGAGACGGTGCGGCTGAGCAGCTCAACACGCCCCGTGTGCTCATAGGAGCGCACCATCTCGGCTGTCCGGTCATCGGAGCCGTCATCGATCACGACGACGGTCGCACCGGGCTGATCCTTCAGCAATGCGGAAAGGGTGCCGCCGATCACCTCTTCTTCGTTGAGTCCCGGAACGAGGAAGTAGAAGCCGAATCCGTACAGTTCGGCCTCCGCATCCGGCTCGGCCGCAATGAGGCCCTCCTGCCTTGCCATCGCTACGCCGGCTTTCCGGGTTTCCCGGATACCCGGCAAGGTGATGGAGGTGATGGAGAGCAGACCGAAAACAATGACCACACTCGTGATCAAGGCCGGCGTCAACTGAAAGGCATCCACGGTCCGGGGGCGCTCCTCGTCCCTCTAGCCGTGGAAGGTTCGGATCCGCAGGCGGTGTGCGCGCACCGCGAGCGAGAGTCCGAGACCGCCGCACAGGAGCAGGACGATGCCGAACGCCAGACTCCATGTGCCGGCCGCCGCCGGAATGCCGGTGTTGACAGCGATGTTGGAGGGAGAGCCATGGGGCCCGCTCAGTCCGCTCTCCGCTCGATCAGCTGCTTGGTGGCCCGGGCGATCCCCACTGTCACGGTCCGGTTGCCGTCCGGGGAGGGCGTCTCGGCCAGGCGGGTGAGCGGCACTTGATGACGGGACAGGAGTGACGGAGGGCTCAACCAGCTTGGCGTCGACGCTGGTGTTCACGGTCTGGCTGGTGTTGTCCGACGTGTCCTGATCGGTCAGCGTGCCCTTCACACTGGCGGTGTTGGACAAGGTGCTCCCGTCCGTGGCCGGGGCTTTCCCCTGAACGGTGATGGTCCTCTTGCTGCCAACGGGTAGGGCCGTTCCCTTGCACGTCAGGGTGCCCGACGCGATGGTGCAGCCCCGCGTGCTCGTGGTGGCTTCGGTGAGACCGGCGGGCAGCGTGTCCGACACCGTGAAGGTGTCCTTCGACGGACCGCTGTTGGTCACGTCGATCTTGTACTCGACGGACCCGCCCGGCCGTACGGCGGCCGGCCCCTGCTTGGTGACCGCGAAGTCTGCGCAGTTGGTGCTGGTGGCCTTGATGTTGGCGACCGAGACATTGTTGACGTAACCGGCGCCGCCCTCGGAGGTGCCCGTGCTCATGGTGAACTTCAGCTGCCCGTTGGTGGCGACACCGTCAGGGAGCGTGACGGTGTACGTGGCGCTCTCGGCATTACGCGTGCCGGTGGTCGGCGAGATCGAGGCACCGTTGCTCGCTGACACGGTCCCCACCCGGGGGTTGGCGTTCGGACCGGGCGAGTGGAGCGTCGCATACACGGTGCCGTCGTAGGAGAGGGTGAGGTCGGTCTGCTGTGAGCCGCCCCCTGTGTCAGCCCAGTTCCAGCTGTGGTCAAAGGTGAATTGAGCACCGTTCTCTGGCAGGTCCGAGATATCGCGGGACAAGGTATCCGGGCCTGGACCTTCGTTGGCGTCAAACCAGCCGTTGTCCTGGAATGTCCAGGCCCCGGTGTGGGCCCAGCCGTCACTGGTGGAACTGACGGACGGTTCGCACTGGGTGCCGGCGACCGCATGTGCAGCAGGCGCGTCGAGGGCGACAAGCGAGAGACCACCGAACGAGAACAGTGCCGACGCGAGTACGCCACCCACCACCCTCCCGGTCGTCCGCCGTCGCGTCGTCGAACTCCCCCTTCGATTGCTGCGTTCACCGCGCCTGTCGATCCCGGCCCCATAGGGCTGTGATCCGAACATCCTGACCTCAATCTCTGTGAGCACTGCCGAAACGGACCAGGCGGGCGTGTGGCCCACGCTGTGTTTCCGTCTCTCCAGACGAATGAGGTGACCTCCGATTGCATTCGCAGCCGATACATCATCAGTTTTTGCACCGCATGAGGCAGCCAGGCGAGCCGAGGGTGCGGTTTCACGCACCTCCAGGTCCGGCAGGCAGGTGACCGGTTCCACGAGGGATCCGGCTTCGCGAGGAACCCTCGCAACTGATCACTTCTGATGGGCGTGCCGAAAGCCTTGAGCACTGGGGCACTTGTATGCAAGGATGCCACACCCGTCTAAGGAGAGCCGCTGTGAGTACCTCCAGCCGTCGTAACTTCTTGAAGTGGTCAGCCGCCGGGGCGGCTGCCGTCTGGGCGGCTCCGCTGCTGCCCGCCGCAATCGCCCACGCGAGTCCGGGAACACCTCCGAGCCTGGATGCCTTGAGAAGCGATTGGCTCCAGCAATCAGATATTGCGCATGCGCCGGCCATCAGCAATTTCTGGGGAGCGGTCAACGCCTCCGGCAATGCCAATGTGCTCGGTGTGCAGAACTTCACTTTGCCGCCGTATGCGCAGAACGGTTCCTGTTGCGATCTCACGGTAGATGGCGCAAGCCTCACCGCGACTTCCTCCCGGTGGTCGGCCTACGAGATTCTACGCAAGACCACGACATCGTCAGGGCTGGCGATACGGACCGCCACCAGGCTCGTTTTCGAAGCCAACCAGCTTCTGCTTCAGATCTCGGTATCGAACCCGACATCGGCCCAGATCAAGACCGCATTTTCGGTGAACTTGAATCCGCGCATCCGAAAGACAACACGGGGCTGGAACTGGTTCGTTCCCCGGCCGAGCGATCAGAATTTCACCGCGCACGCTGTCGGCAGTCCGGTCACGAATGTGATGATCTCCGACAATTCCAGTGCTGCCGTGACCGCCTTCGCCGTTGACTCTGCCGCGACGCTCACCGCATCCGGTACCAGCGGCACCGCCGCGTGGAACCTGACGCTGGCGGCCGGCGCGACCAAGATCCTGCACATTGCCATGGCAGTTGGCGACACTTCAACGGGTAAGCCCCTGGGCTCCACCGCAGACGCTGACAGCGTTGTCAGCGCCGTCAACACCACGATGCAGAACTTCACCTCGGTCTTCGACACTGCCGGTACGGCCTGGTCGAAGCGCTGGGACCAGGCATTCACCGCCGGAAATGCGCACTACTCCGGCTCGTTGCCGGTACTTACCCCCACAGGTACCGACACGGCCATCGCCGCCATGTACTACATGAGCATCCTGTCGGTCCTGGCCTGTGAACGCACCAATTTCGGACCGAAGTTCAACACGATTCTCGGCCGGACGGGTACGTTCAACGGCTTCGACCGCGTCTATGTGACCGCTGGACCCGAAAACGCGCCGACCCTCACCTACTTCTGGGACACCTCGTACTGCTCGGTCCTCCTGACCATGCTCGATCCGGCCATGGTGAAGGCTCTGACCAAGTACTGGCTGAGTGTAGACATTCACAACTGCTACGCGATCGAATGCATGGGAGGCGGGACGGAAGGGCCATGGTATTCGGCGAACGACCTCACCGTGTCCACCATGGTCCTCAACTATCTCTACTACAGCGGTGATCTGGCCTACCTGAAGCAGTCGTCGAACAACAAGACCGTGCTGCAACACCTGACCGACAGCGCCACCTATTGGAAACAACATCTGGTGCCGTCCGGGCAGAACCTGGCCGACTATGGCGGTGCGGTTAACCTGCTCGAAGTACTTCCGAAGTACACCAACCAGGTCGCTTCCTTCAATGCGGCGAACGTATGGCTGATGAATCAGGCTGCGGCTCTGCACAAGAACGCAGGCGATACCGCAACCGCGGAAGACCTCAAGAAGTCGGCGACCGACCTGCTACCCCACGTGCTCGACCTGTACGACTCCGGGCAAGGCGTCTGGAATTGCAGACAGCCGGACGGCACTCTGGTCTCCGTCCGCACGGTTGTCGATTTCGCGATCGCATCGAATCTTCTTGCCGACCACCTGTCGAGCACGCAGAAGACGGAGATGAAGAACTTCGTCAAGACTGAGCTGCTCCACGGTGACTGGATACGTGCCCTGTCCCTGAGTGACTCCGAGGGACATGTCTCGCGCCCGGACCACGGCAGCGACGGAGCCTACGATGCATGGCCCGCCATGACCGCGCAGACCTTCGCTCAGTTCGGCGACTATCCATCGTTCTTGAGCCAGCTCAAGAGCTTCTCGAAAGTAACAAGCCAAGGGCCGTTCGGCCAGGCCCACGAGTTCCCGGCGACTGGATTTACGGTACCTGATCGCGCCGACCTCAATCCCTCTGAAGCGCTGACGCTTTCGGCGTGGGTCAATGCCACGAGTTGGCCGACAAAAATCTTCCAGGGCAGCATCATCGCCAAGGATGCTTGGGCATCAGGGAGTGGGGGGTATGTCCTGCGCGGCGGCAGTGGTGGCAAGATCTCCTTTGCGGTGGTCCTGAACGGTAACTGGGTTGAGGCTCAAACCAGTGCGACGGTGCCGACCGGTGGTTGGCATCATGTGGCCGGCGTCTATGACGGTGCCACGATGAAGATTTATATCGACGGGGTTCAGCGGGCGTCGCAGGCGCAATCCGGGAAGTTGACCGCATCAACCAGGAAAGCGCTCATAGTCGGGAATAGTCCGGCCGATCCCACCCGTACCTTCAGCGGGAGTATCGACGAAGTGCGCGTCTACAGCCGTGCACTGTCCGCCACCGACATCAGCAACGCGTACCAGGCCCACACTCCCGACACCGGCAGCAGCGACTCGGCTCTGGTGCTGCGGCTTCCCTTCGGTGAAGGAAGCGGCGCCACCACGACCGAATCGATCAGTGGAACGGCGCTGCTGATCTACGGGGCGAGCTGGTCGACCGGGAAGCCCGGGTTTGGCAAGTGCCTCACATTCAGCGCATCTTCCACTGCGGTGAAGGCTGCCCACGGCATGCCCTTCAATAATGTATGCAGCGGAAAATTCGCGGATGTCATCATCACTGATCTGTTCGGCTACAACCCGGCACTTGGATCAACGGCACTTGATGCAAAGGCCCTCCGGCAATCAGGCGTCCCGCGGGGATACAAGGGCACGCTGTCCGGTGTGCGGTTCAATGGCAAGAGCTACACGATCACCAGTGGGTCAACGGGCCTGTCCATCCAGTAGACGTGAGCCCTCCAGAGACGTGAGCCCTCCAGCCGGTCCCCTACGCGGCGACCGGCTGGAGAGCGCCTGGTGATCAGGCGAGGGCTCGCGTCGCTGACCTGGCAGCCGCTTCCTGGCCCGGTGCGCAGCGTCAGGGGGGCCATCTGTCGGCTGTGGCCCACCTGGCGGCGGTTGCGCGCAGGCGGTACCCGGCGTCAGCTCCGTCCGCGTGAGGGTGAGCGTGGTCGTCCAACTCGCCCTTCCGGCGAGTGTGGGTGCGCGTCCGCGGTCAGGGCAGGTCCGGGAGGGCTCTCCGGGCAGCACATTGGCCGGTTCCACGGCGATGACGTAGGCACGCCGAAACCATGAGAACCCCGCGGTCGCACGGCACTCCTGCCAGAGCCAGGCGTACGGCAGGAGGTGAGCGTCCCATTCCATACGGAGGGCGAATCCGGCACTGGGGCTGTTGATGGCGAACCAGCCCGATGCGAAGTCGGTCAGCGCCGCGAAGAGGGCACGCCCGCTTTCCGGCGGCGGAACCCGGCTCAGGTCGATGGGGTTTCCGTCGAGTCCGGTGGAGAAGGGGAAGGGCGTTGCGGCGTCCGGAGGGAGGACGTTCCCCGGAGCCTGCGCATCGCTGAGGACGCCGCGGGCTCCTGTGGTCAGTGTGCTGTGTCCGTCGATGAACGGTGCGCCGAAAGCGGGGTGTTGCACCCACATGACGTCGACCGGCTCGGCGGAGTCGTTGTGGATGGTGTCGGTGACGAGCAGGGACGGCCCCCGCACCCTCAGCCGTCGTGTCAGGGTGAGTGGCGCGGTGACCAGCTGGACACTGAGTGCGGCACTGCTCTCGTCGGCGGATTCGACCTCCCATCCGACGACTGCTGCCTCGCCGTGGTAGCCGCGTAGCACCCCGTCGACGACACGGGCGGCGCCGGCGTTCGGGACCAGCTGCTGCCAGCCGCCCGGGTATCGCGCGAGCCAGTCGAGTTGGCTGTCCCTGGTGGAGGGCAACAGGGCCGGATCGCGGCGGCCCCACGGGGAGCGGAACAGGACGTCGATGCCGGTGGCGGTGTCGACGAGCGAGACGATGTCGGCGCCCTTGCCGGGCAGCACGCCGACCGTGAGCTGGTCGCTGCGCAGGATCAGCGGCGGGGTGTGGGCGGTCATCCCCGGAACCTCGATGCAGGCAGGCCCCGGACGCCGAGGCCGTGCACCGCGAACACCGAGCCTGCGGGATCGTTCTCGGCGAGATCGAGCCCTTCCCGTGCCGATGTCACATACAGCACGGCCAGATTGGGGCCGCCGAATGCGCAGGAGGACGGCTGGTGCACGGGCAGCGGAACCTCCGACAGGACGCGTCCTTCCGGGGAGATGCGAAGCAGCCGGTCGCCGCCCCACATGGCCACCCAGAGACATCCCTGTATGTCGACGGTCATGCCGTCCGGCAGGCCGGCGTGTGGTGGGAACGTCAGCAACAGGCGGCGGCCCGCCGGAACCGGCTGTCCTGGCACGACATCGAACGCGTTCAGCTCGCCGGCCATGGTGTCGATGAGGTAGAAAGTCCGGCAATCAGGACTCCAGGCGAGCCCGTTGGGCAGCCAGAGACCATCGAGCACCTGCTCGCTGTGCCAGTCGGCGGACAGCACATGCAAGGCCCCCTGTCCGGGGGCGAAGTCCAGGTCGGTGCTCCCCGCCCAGAGCCGTCCGGACGGGTCGCACTTGGCGTCGTTCATCCGCCGGCCGTCCGGGAGAAACGCCAGCAGCGTCGTGGACGTGCCATCGGTGCGCACTTCGGCGAACCCTTCAGCCGTAGCGGCCACGAAGCCGTGCGAGGCCTTCGGGACAGCGGCACCGATCAGCGTCGGCAAGGTGAGGGGCTGCCGCTCCTTCCCGGTCGCGGGATCACCGGTGTGGATCCGCCCGGAGAGGATGTCGACCCAGTGCAGCAGCCCGGATCGAGAGTCGAAGTGGGGTCCTTCGCCGACTCGCGCGCTCCCCGGGAAGGCGACGGTGACCGCGGGGGTCATAGCGGTTCACCACGCGGTTTCGCGCCAGGGCCGGCCCGGCGGGCGTACGGGGACCGCTGCCCCGTACACGCCCTCCGTACTGCGGTGTGCGTGCCGGAGTGGTGAGACGGTGGTGCGTTGCTCATTGCGGGATCACCACCGCGGCCTGCGCGAGCAGCCCTCCGTCGACGGGGAGGGCCACTCCGGTGATGAAGCTGGCCCGGTCGCCGGCGAGGAAGGCGATTGCCTCGGCGACCTCGTCAGGACGTGCGACCCGGCCGAGGGGGTGACTGCGTCCCCAGGACTCGACGAGTGCGGCCGCCGACGCGTCGCTGCCGTCACTGAACTTCCGTGCGGCGGCCCGCAGCATGGGGGTATCGACGGAGGCCGGGCACACGGCGTTCGCCCGTACGCCGGAGGCGGCCTCATCGACGGCGATCGACCGGGTGAGCGCGTTGAGGGCTCCCTTGCTCGCGGTGTAGGCGGCGACCCCGGTCTGGGTGACGAATGCCTGGACGGACGAGACGAACACGATCGCCCCGCAGCCGGTGGCCCGCAACGCCGGAAGCGCGTGCTTGGCGGCCAGGAACGCGCCCTTCACATTCACGTCGAGAACTTCGTCCCACCCCTCGGCGGTGGTCTGTGTGGTGTTCCCGTAGCGCTGGATACCCGCCGAGGTCACCAGGATGTCGAGTCTGCCGTGCCGGGCCAGCACCTGGTCCACGAGGGAGGCCATTGCCGTCTCGTCGGTGACGTCTGCCTGGGCCTGCTCAACCCCGTGCGGCGCCGGGGGTGTTGCGCCGGGCGGCCCCAGTCCGGCGGCGACGACCCGCGCGCCACGCCGGGCCAGCACGTCGGCCGCCGCTTGCCCGATTCCACTGAATCCGCCGGTGACCAGGGCGACCTTGCCGTCGAACTCGGTCACGTTCACACCCTTCGGTACGGCTCCGCCGGTTCCGTGCCGGGCTGTTCCCGGGCACGGAACCAGCGAAGGGGGGACATTACTTGTACAGCGACGTCTGCGAGCGGGGGTCGTTCAGGTTGTCCTTCGTGATCACCAGCGGGTCGCGCGGCTGGTCCTTGGGGATGTTCTTGTCGCCGTTGAGGTACTTGACCGAGTTCTTTATCGCCAGTTGCCCGATCTGGTAGGGGTTCTGGGAGACGAGCGCGGTCAGTGTCCCCGCCTTCAGTTCGGTGACCTCCTGCGGGCCCGCGTCATAGCCGACGACCGCGATCTTGCCTGCCTTGCCTGCGGTCTTCACCGCGTTCGCGGCGCCCTCGGCGGTGATCACGTTGGAGGCGAAGATGGCCTTGAGCCTCGGATGCGCCGACAAGGTGGCGGACACCAGGCCGGCTGCCTGGGTGGCCGAGTCGTTCCCGGCGTACAGGTTCGAGAGCACCGTGTACTTCGACTTGTCCTTGAACGCCTTCCTGAAGCCGGCTTCGCGGTCGTCGATCGAGCTGATGCCCGGCTTGATGTGCACGAACACCACCTCCCCGCCCCCGGGCTTCTGCCGCATCAGTTCCTCTGCGCCGAGCTGGCCGCCCTTGACCGAGCTGGCCGCGATGGCGGTGAAGATCTTGTCGGTGTTGACGTTGTTCCCGGTCGTCATCACCGGAATGCCCTGGGCGATGGCCGCTTCGATCGGGGCGGCCAGCGCCTTGGCGTCGGTGGGATCGATGACGATCGCGTCGGGCCGCTTCTGGACCACGGCCTGGAGTACCGGTATCTGCTCCGATGCCTGGAAGTTGGCCGGTCCCTGAACGATGGCGTCGACCCCGGCGCTCTTCGCCGCGGCCTGGAAGCCGGCGGTCTCGGTGGAGTAATACGGGTCGCAGGTGCAGCCGGGAATGAAGGCCACCGTGTAGTGCTTGCCCCCCTTACCCTGCGAGCTGGCAGCGCCGCTTGAGCAGCCGGAGGCAGCGAGTACGGCCGCGGTGCCCATCGCGGCCAGTGCGATGGCGGTGTGACGTGGCATGGGGGACTCCACTTACTGGATAGGGCCGGGCTGGGGGCGAGGGCGGACGCGTCATGACGCCCGCATCCGGTGACTTCGCTTGATGTTGTCCGCCGCGACGGCGACGATGAGGATCGCCCCGATGGCCACGGTCTGCCAGAACGGCTGGACGTTGATGATGACAAGGCCGTTGTTGAGCACGGCGGGAATCAGCACGCCGATGGCGGCGCCGAACATCGTTCCCCGTCCGCCGAACAGACTGGCCCCGCCGATGATCACCGCGGCGATCGCGACGAGGTTGTCGCTGCTGTGCCCGCTGACCTGCGTCGTCGTATACCTGGCGACGTCGAGGATGCCGGCCAGGCCGGCGAGGCCGCCCATCATGGTGAACAGCACCAGGACGTGGCGGGTGACCTTGATGCCGCTACGGCGCGCGGCTTCGGGGTTGGAACCGATCGCGTAGGTGTAGCGGCCGAACTGGGTCCTGGCGAGGACCAGGCCCGCGACGACTGCCACGACTGCGGCGATCCAGACCGGAAGCGGCAGACCGAGCACGCTCCTGACTCCGATGCCAGTGATCATTTGCGGGGGTATCCCGGAGACATCGGTGCCTTTGGTGATCACTTGAGCAAGGCCCAGAGCCATCCCCAGGGTGCCCAGCGTGATGATGAACGACGGGATCTTCAGGCGGGTGACGAGTACGCCATTGAGCAGGCCCCAGGCCGCCCCGACGCCGATGCTGACAACGATGCCCAGAGCGATCGCGACGGTGGCGTTCGGATAGGACTGTGCGGCGGAGCCGCTGACGGCGATGATGACCTTGGCGCCGATGACCTCGCTGAACACCAGGACCGAGCCGATGGACAGGTCCAGCTGACCTCCGATGATCAAGAAAGCCGTACCGACGGCCAGCAGCATGGTGCCGGACGCATTGAACAGGACGTTGCGGAAGTTGTTGATGTCGAGGAATCTGTCACCGGCGGTGACGGAGAAGTACACGATCAGCACGATCAAGGCGAGGAAGACCCAGTTGCCGGTCACCGTGGTCGCGATCCGGCGAGCGCGGTCGGCGGTGGCCTTCTCCTCGGGAGCCCGGGGCGGCGCGGTCAGGGTTCCCGTCATCGGGCACCTCCCGTGGAAGACGCCACGTCGGTCACCGAAGCACCCGTGATGGCCGCGACGATGGTGTCGTGCGTTGCCTCTGAAGGGGGCAGGTTCGCCACGGTGGCGCCGAGCCGCAGCACCACGATCCGGTCGGCCACGTCGAAGACGAACGGCACACTGTGGCTGATCACAATCACCGCGACCCCGCGGTCACGGGTGCGCTTGATCAGCTGTGCGACCTGCTCGGTCTGCACGAGGCCGAGCGCCGCGGTCGGCTCGTCCATGATGATCAGTTCGCGGGCCCAGATACTGGCACGGGCGATCGCCACGCTCTGCCGCTGCCCGCCGGAGAACATCCGCACCGACGCCCGGTAGTCCGGCACGCGCGCCCCGAGCGAGGCGAGGTGCTCTTCCGCCTCGCGCTGCATGCGCTTGTTGTCAAGGACCTTCAGTTTTCCGAGCAGCCCCCGCTTGTGGTGTTCGCGGCCCAGGAAGAGATTCGCGGGCGCGGAGAGATCGTCCGCGAGCGCCAGGTCTTGGTAGACGGTCTCGATCCCCGCGGCACGCGCCTCGGCCGGTGAGGTGAAGTGCACCTGGCGGCCGCCGACTTGCAGCTCACCGCGGTCCGGCGGGTGAACTCCGGACAGGATCTTCACCAGGGTGGACTTGCCCGCGCCGTTGTCGCCCATGAGCGCGACCACCTCGCCCGGCGCCACTTCGAGCGAGACGCCACTGAGGGCGGTGACGTGGCCGAACTGCTTCGAGATGCCCGTCGCCGAGAGCACCGGGGCCGACCGGCCAGGAGGGTGAGCTGTTTGCAGTGCCGTCTCCGGCATTTCGCTGGACACCGTTGCTTCCTCTCTGCCTAGTGGCCGCACACTTGCATACAAGAGCGCCAGTCTGCAAGAATGTTGCAATGGAATTCACCGAAACGCGATCGCGGACCTCGTCGGGACTGGCCCCTGTGGGGCGGGAGCGCAGCCGTGCCCAATCCCGTATGAGGACCTCCGACCGCGTGCACAGCGAGCTGGTCGCCGCCATCCGCGAGCTGCGACTGGCCCCTGGAGCGACGGTCTCCGAAACCGAGCTGGCCGAGCAGCTGCACGTCAGCCGCACTCCCCTGCGTGAGGCGATCGCGCGCCTGGTCAACGACGGATTGGTCGTGGTGGTGCCACAGGTGGGCACCCGCGTCGAGTTGATCAGCCTGCACGATGTCGAGGAGGCCCGCTTCGTACGGGAGAGCCTGGAGCTCTCCGCGTTCGAGGCCGCATGCCGCAAGCCCGATCGCGATGTACGGGCCCTCCGCCGGCTGCTGGAGGACCAGGAGCTCAGCCAGGAGCGGAACGACTTCGACGCCTTCTTCGCCGCCGACGAAGCCCTGCACGCGGGGATCTTCGCGCTCGCCGGATATCCGGGCGCCTGGCAGGCAGTTCAGCGGATGAAGATGCAACTCGACCGGCTGCGACGGCTGAGCCTGCCCGAAGCCTCGACCATGCGCGGGCTGATCGACGAGCACACGGCAATTGTTGATGCGCTGGAGGCAGGCGACCTCCGGGCCGGGCGCAAGCGCATCAGCCAGCACGCCCGCCGGGTGCTCGAAAATGGCCCGGTGCTCCTCGCCAAGCATCCCGAGTACTTCAGCGAATGAGCGGGCGGCGGGCAGTGACCGACACGCTGATCGACTACCTCCGCTCGCAAGGCCAGCTTCCACCGCCCCGGGTCACCGCTTTGACGGGCGGCGTCTCCGGCGAGACGTTCCTTGTCGAGACCGCTCCGTCCCGGCTCGTGGTGAAGCGGGCGCTGGGTCGCCTGCTCGTCGCCGGGGAATGGACGGCCAAGCCCGAGCGGGCGATGACCGAGGCCGGCGCACTGGAACTGCTCCACTCGATCACGCCCGAGCGCACTCCCGCGCTGTGTCACGCCGACCCGTTGCGCCACACCCTTGTCATGACAGCCGCCCCTGCCGACTGGCCGACGTGGAAGAGCGTGATACTCGACGACACCCCGTCAGAACTGACCGCCCGTATCCCCGAAACGGCAGCCGAACTGGGCACGGTGCTGGGCACCTGGCACTCCCGGACCTGGCACGACGCCGAGGTCGCCACCCGCTTCGACGACTACGAGGCACTGGAACAGCTGCGCATCACCCCGTTCCACCGCAGAGTCGCAGCCCAGTACCCCGGCGTCGCGGCACGCATCACCGAGTGCGCGCAGGAACTGGCCACGCGCCGGGACTGCCTGGTGCACGGAGACTTCTCACCGAAGAACGTGCTGGTGGGGCCGAACGGGCCGATGGTGCTGGATTTCGAGGTCGCGCACTTCGGCGCCGCCGTTCTCGACCTGGCGTTCCTCCAGTGCCACCTCATCCTCAAGGCACTCCATATACCCCGGCGCACGGACCAACTGGCGGACGCCGCCCAGCGGTTCCTCGCCTCCTATGAGCGGGAGTGCCCCGAGCCCGTGGCGGGGCTCGGGGCGCACACCGCCTGCCTGCTGCTGGCACGGGTCGACGGCCTGTCGCCCGCGGGGTATCTGGACACCGCCACCCGCGACGCCGTACGACGCCTGGCGCTCGGTCTGCTCGCCGACGATGACCCGTCACTCTCCGAGGTATGGGCCCGAACAGTGGAGGCAGCGCGTTGATCACCGCAGTGGATGCCTGGGAGGCGCTCGACTCCCGCGGCAGACCGACGGTCGCCGCCCGGGTCGTCCTCGCCGACGGCACCGAAGGAGTGGCACTGGCACCGTCGGGCGCCTCGACCGGATCACATGAGGCGATCGAACTCCGCGACGGCGAAGCCCGGTTCGCCGGCTGCGGAGTCCGCCGCGCCGTCGCCAACATCCCGTCGGTCATCGCTCCTTCCCTCATCGGGACCGACCCGGCCACGGCGGACAGCGTCCTGGCAGCGCTTGACCCCTCGCCGGCCTTCCGCACCCTCGGGGCCAACGCCGTCCTGGCGGTCTCCCTCGCCGCCGCCCGCGCCGCGGCCACCGCTCAGGGGACCTCACTGGCACGCCTGCTCACCGGCGAGGACTCCCCGCTCCTGCTTCCCATGCCGATGGTCAACATCCTGTCCGGCGGTGCGCACGCCGGACGCATGCTGGATGTCCAGGACTTCCTCGTCGTCCCGGTCGGAGCCCATACCTTCGCCGAGGCCCTGGAGTGGTCGGCCGCGGTCCGCCACTCCGCGATGCGTCTGGCGCTCGCGCGTGGCCATGAGCACGCGGTACTCGTCGCCGACGAGGGCGGCCTCGGCCTGGCTCTCGACTCGAACCGCTCCGCCCTCCACCTGCTCACCGACGCCATCGAAGCGTCCGGTTTCACCCCAGGTGCACAGATCTCGATAGCGATCGACATCGCCGCTACGCAGTTCTTCTCCCACGGCCGGTACCGGCTCGCCCGCGAGAACCGCGCACTCACCGCGGACGAGCTCGTCGCCGAAGTCGCCGACTGGTGTGAACGGTTCCCGGTCGTCTCGGTGGAAGACCTTCTCGCCGAGGACGACTGGGAGGGCTGGCGGACGGCAACGCAGCTGCTGGGAGAGCGGGTTGAGCTCGTGGGCGACGACTTGTTCGTCACCCGGCCCGATCGGCTGCGTCGCGGTATCGACTCCGGCGCCGCCAACTCGGTCCTGGTCAAGGTGAATCAGAACGGCCTGCTCAGCGGCGCTCGGCAGGTGGTGGATCTCGCCAGGTCCGCCGGGTACCGCACGGTCGTCTCGGCGCGCTCGGGCGAGACCGAGGACGACTGGCTGGCCGACCTGGCCGTCGGCTGGCGGGCCGGACAGATCAAGGTCGGTTCCACGCATCGCTCGGAACGCACCGCGAAGTGGAACCGCCTGTTGCAGTTCGAAGCCACCGAACCCACCACCTTTGCAGGGCCATGGCCCAACGGCAGGCCAGGGAGGGGAACAGCGCAGTGAACAGATTCGAAGGGCAGACCGTGCTCGTCACGGGCGCGGCCTCGGGCATCGGGTACGAGATGGCGCGGCGGTTCCGCGACGAGGGCGCCCTCGTCTACGCCGCCGACCTCCAGCCCGACGATGTGCCTAAGAGCACCGTCGCCTTGCGTGTCGACGTCTCCGATCCGCACTCCGTCTCGGCCGCCGTGACGCGCACGGTCGAGGAGACGGGGCGGCTGGACGTGCTGTGCAACAACGCAGGCGCCTCGTCCACCACTGGACCGCTGGGCTGCACGGTCGAGGAGTGGGACCGGATCTTCGCGGTGAATGCCCGGGGCGTCTTCCTCGGCACCCGCGCGGCGCTGCCGGTCATGCTGGCGCAGCAACGCGGCGCGATCGTCAACACCGCTTCCGTCGCGGGCATGGTGGGGCTCAGGGACCGTGCTGCCTACTGTGCGAGCAAGGGCGCGGTGATCGCCTTCACCCGGCAGGTCGCCGTGCAGTACGCCGGCACCGGAGTCCGCTGCAACTGCGTCTGCCCGGGCACGGTGGACTCCCCCTGGGTCGGCCGGCTTCTCGCCGCCGCTGACGACCCGGTAGCGGCACGGGCGAATCTGACCGACCGCCAGCCCATGGGCAGGCTCGGCGAACCGGGCGAAATCGCCGCCGCCGCTCTGTACCTCGCCTCCGATGAGGCGGCCTTCATCACAGGTACCGCACTGGTCATAGACGGCGGCCTGGTAGCCGCCTGACCACTCCTACGGCAGCAAGGAACTGGCCCCTATGAAATATCTGCGCGTCGGTGAGCCGGGGGCCGAAATCCCCGTGGCACTCACCCAAGACGGACGGCACCTCGATCTGCGCGGCCTCACCACGGACATCGACGGCGAGTTCCTCAGCGCGGGCGGTCCCGGACTGGTGGAAGAAGCGGTCGCGAACGGCCGGCTCCCCGGCATCGATATCGCGGGTCTCCGGACCGGACCGCCGATCGCCCGTCCCGGCGTCGTCCTGTGCATCGGCATGAACTACGCGGCGCACGCCGCCGAGACGGAATCGCCGCCACCCGCGCACCCCGTCATGTTCTACAAGGCACCGAACACCGTCGTCGGCCCGCACGACGAGGTGCTGCTGCCGCGCGATTCCCCCAAGACCGACTGGGAAGTCGAACTCGCCGTGGTCATCGGCCGCAGAGCGCGCTATACCGAGTCGCCTGCCGAGGCGCTCCGCCATGTGGCGGGGTATGCGGTCTCCAACGACGTCTCCGAGCGGGCGCTGCAACTTGACATCAGCGGTGGCCAGTGGTCCAAGGGAAAGAGCTGTGAGACGTTCAATCCCCTCGGACCCTGGCTGGTCACTCCGGACGAGATAGCGGACCCGCAGAACCTCCGCCTGCGTTCCTGGGTCAACGGGGAACCACGGCAGGATTCCTCGACCAAGGACATGATCTTCAGCGTCGCCACGCTGATCCACGAACTCAGCCAGGTCACCGTCCTGGAACCCGGCGATCTCATCAACACCGGCACCCCGGAAGGCGTGGCCCTTTCCGGGCGGTTCCCTTACCTCGCCGAGGGCGACGTCATGGAGCTGGAGATCGACGGACTCGGCCGGCAGCGTCAGAAGGTGGTCAGGGCATGAGCATCAGAATCTCTCTCGGGCATGTGGACGAGTACGACGGGCAGGTCGCCGCATTCGCACATCAGCTGGGGCTGACCGGCGTCCAGCTTCATACCCCGAATCTGCTGCCCGGCGAAGAGGGGTACTGGAGTCTGCCCGAGCTTCGCGCGCTGCGGGAGCGGTGCGAGGCCGACGGTCTCGCCATCGACGGACTGGAAAACGTCCCGCTGGCGCACTTCTGGAAGATCCAGCGCGGCGCCCCCGGGCGCGATGAGCAGATCGAGAACTACTGCCGAACGATTCGGAACATGGCCGCGGTCGGCATCGATCTGCTGGGGTACAACTGGCTTGCCACGTTCGTATGGCGCACGTCCATGGCCGAGCCCGGCCGCGGCGGCGCGAAGGTGACATCCTTTGACCTCGCCGAAATCCACCACGGCAACGCCCTGTCGGGCTACCGTCTGACGCCGAGCGAGCCGCTCACCGAGCCGCTGACGGCGGAACAGATGTGGGACAACCACCAGTATTTCCTGGATGCGGTGCTCCCGGTCGCCGAAGAGGTCGGCGTACGGCTGGCCCTGCACCCTGACGACCCGCCCGTCGATGAGCCGCTCGGCGGGGCGGCCCGGATTTTCACCTCTCCGGCCGCGTTGGTCGCGGCGCGGAAACAGGCACGGTCGAGCCCGTCGTGGGGCCTGAACTTCTGCCTCGGCACCGTCTCGTCCATGGCCGGTGAGCAGAGCATCAACGAGGTGATCGACACCCTCGGTGCCGAACGCGCCATCTTCTACGTCCACTTCCGCGATGTGCAGGGCAGCGTCCCGCGCTTCACCGAATGCTTCCTCGGTGAAGGCAACTACGATCCGGCGCGCGTCATTCGCCGGCTCCACGACACCGGGTTCGACGGATTCCTCATCGACGACCATGTACCCGCAATGATCGGCGACGCCGACACCTGGCAGGACATCTCGTCCGACGCCTACTGCAGCAGGGGCAGGGCCCACGCGATCGGATATCTCCAGGGCGTGCTCAACGGTCTCGGCCTGAGCTGAGCTCATAAGGCGCACGTCCGGTCATCACGCCGGCCGGCACGTGCTCCAGCAACGCTTCGTCAGCCGCTGCTGGAGCTCGCGCTCGCCGGTCAGGTGGAGGCCCTCCACCTGGGTTCGGTGGACGACCGCCCCGATGCATCATCGGTCGTCCACCGCTGCCGCGCGGTCACCTCCGTGGCCCCACAGGGCGCTCGGTCAGCTGACCGGAGCCGTGGTCGATGCCGTCTCGCCGGGCGGATCATCCATGGTTCCGCTGCTACCGGTGAAGGTCCCCGCTTGTCCGTCGCATTCGTTGTTGGGGTCGGAGTCGGGTCCGTTGCCGGTGGTGATGAGGGTGGGGTTGCCATTTTCGTCTGCGGGCACAGTGACCGTGACGGGTTCGCCGGCAGAGTAAGACCATGCGTTCCACTGGTTGATGTTGAAGTTGAAGTTCCCCGTGTAGGACTTGGTTATAGGCGTGGCCAGCAACCAGGCGTAGCTGTGCGCCGGCACCTTTCCGGTCCAGTAGGTGTTGCTACCCGCAGTGGTGTTGGTGGTCGTGTTCTGGACCGTTTCCTGCCAGGTCTTGCTGAACTGGCTCTTGAATGAGAGGGCGCCAAGTTTGATGCTCACACCTGAGGTCATCCCCGTTGTGGTCTGCTGTCCGGTCAGCCTGGAGTCAGCGACGGTCTCAGTTACTGCGCGGCTCTGCTCTTTCGTTTCTTCGTCGCCAGTGTTGTGGAAGTTCAGCACACAGACAGGGTTGCCTCTGCTGTAGGTGGCATCCGCATCGTCGAGGTCGCAGGTAATCGTGCCGGTGTCAGCGTCGTAGTCAGCGCCGCACGCTCCTATCGCGTACGCAGCCGCCAGCTGGATGAGACCATCGGTCTGCCCGTCCCCGAAGCTATTGATATTCCAGATCAAGCTATCGTCAGTGGTGCAATCTCCCGTGTTCAGCTCTACCACATGCGTCATCTTGTCGGGATGCGACAAGCACAATTTGCTCGACGCCTGCCGCAGCCTGTAACCACCGGTGTCACCGGCAGGTTCGGCGTAGAACTTCTGCCCGTCACTGTTTGAGCAATCCCACAGATAGGCAAGGTAGTGCCCGGTGGAGAGGGAGGACTCGCTGGTGACGTCGAGACACCTACCGCTGTTGTTGTTGACGATCTCAAACGTGCCGTCGTCATTTGTCGCGAGGCGCCACCGCTCGTTTGCGGCAGGCGCATCTCCCCCTTGAGGCGCGTACGTGAGGACCTGTGTTCCGTTCGCCGTGCCATTGTCCATCGCATTCAGCACCTGGTTGGGGTTGTCATTGCTCGGAGCCATCGTTATGCATTCCGAGATCTTGTATGTGCAATCGTCGGTTGCCTGCGCGATGCCGCTGGCGAGCGGGGACGCTGCGATGCCCAGGGCGATGCAGCAGATCGCCAGCAATGCGGCCATCAGCCGAGGTGCTGGATAGGTGCGCCTGTGACGCAGTGCGAGAATCACGGGTTTCTCCTTTTCTTCTTCAAAGGGGGTTCCACCGTCAGGCATTCAGCCAAGGCAGGCCGAAGGCGTAGGCAGCGTCGCAGCGGAGGAATTCGCCGACAACCGATACGGCTTCGCCTGCGACAGATGGTGACGGAAGATCTGGATGCGCCAGAACGGCAGCGTGGATGCAGGGACTCGCGTGGAACGCGCACCATGCGCCCCGCTGCCCGCTCATTGAGACTCGCATCAATCTACGATCAGGGCAGCGACGCCACAATCATCAGTTCACTGGATATTGACCAACAGCGAGGACCAATAGAACTGACATAAGCGTGTGATCTCAACGACTGCTTGAATACAGGTAAATTCCACGCTTCCGTCGACCGATCGAATTCACCCGCAGATCGTTTGATCTTGCCCGGGCAGCTCCGGCCGAAGAGTGCTGCCGGCTCCCGCGGGGCAGCACCGGTGTGCTCCTGACTGCGCGTTCAGGAATTGGGGGGCGCGGACGGCGTCATGGACGCCCGGACGTGACTCTCTGTTCACGGAGGCGGATGTGCGCCTCAAGGGTGTGAAGGAGTGGACGTGTCGGTGGAGAAGCTTGACCTCGGTCTCGTGTCGGAGCGCTTGTCGGTATATGAGGAGTGGACCGAGAGGGCGATGTGTGCGCAGACCGACCCCGAGCGGTTCTTCCCCGAATTGGGTGGCACCGCGACGGCAGCGAGAAAGATCTGCGCCCGGTGTGAGGTCCGGGCAGAGTGCCTGAGTTTCGCGCTGCGGAACAATGAGCCCTACGGGGTCTGGGGAGGAAGCACCCGGGAGGAGCGTCGCCGTATGCGGCGCAGTTCCTGATCCGCCGGTACTCCGGCCGACCGCGGCTGCTGCTGGTGGTGGGCCACCGGCAGCAGCCGCTGCATGTCGCAACCGCGCGAAGACTTCCGCGTCATTTCTGTCCCTCCCGGGTCTCAGGACTTCCAGAGCCCTCCGGCGTGCGGAGGGGCCGGAATTGCCGCGCGGGGAGGCCAGGAGTCCGTGAGCGACCTGAAGAGGTCAGGCTGGGGTGGGGCGGGGGGCGGCCGGGGCCGCCGGGGCAGCTGGAGCATCACCCGTGCCAGGGCACCGGCGACCGGGGCCGAGGCCGAACCGGAGACCGTGCGGCTGATTCGCCTCGGCCGGGACCCGTTTCCGCACACGCTGTCCACCGGCGTTCCGGCTGCCCCCGCACGCGCCCCGGGCAAGGCCGAACTGCTGCGCCGGGCCAGGCTCGGCGAATGCGTCGCCGTTCACCGGCTCTGTACGCGGGCTCTGCGCCCGGCCAGGAGACTCGTTGAGCGTTACCTCGGGCCCGCCGAGGGAGAGGGGACGGAGGAGTTGCTCTTCGACTCGTGCCGGCGGGCCGTCCAGGCGTTGCAGCAGACCCCCGCGGACGACCGGACCTTCGACTTCGAGCGGGAGATGCGGATCGCGGTCAGGGTGGCCGCCGGCTACCGCGTGCTGCGCCGTGCGGCCTCGGGAGACGGCAGGAGCAGCGAGGAGACGCTTCTCGCGTACGACGTCCTGGCCTCGCTCCCGGCGCACCACGCCGACGTCCTGTGGGCGGTCGGGATCGAAGGCGAACCGGCAGCGCGCTACGCACCCGGCCTGCTGCCTGCCGGCCGTGATGCTCTGGTCGACGCTTATCTGTGGCGGGGGCTGCGGCGCACCGGGACCGTGGAGACGCGGGGGGCTCATCTGTCGTATCTGACGGCCGCTTCGTATGTGCGGTACGAACTGACGGCCGGCCGGAGGGCCGAAGTCCGCGCCCATCTGGAGGGGTGCGCACTGTGCCGGCTCCTGGTCGCGGAGCTCGCGGTCCCGGGCGCCAGTCTGCCGACACAGCTCATCAGGGTGGTGACGGCAGGCGGGCGGGCACCGGGACCGGGCTGGGCACGATGGCACGTCGGTGGGTCGGCCGGCCGCGCCGGACGCCGCGTGAGCCGACCGCGGAATCGGCCGTGACGCTGAAGGCCGGCGTCACGTGCGCGGGCGTCAGGAAGCGGCTCTGTACTGGGCCTTGGGCGCGGCCCCCGGCCCGGAGGGCGATCCTCCGGGCTGGATCCGCGGGCCCGTGCCGGGCACGCCGGGCTGGATCCGCGGGCGCCTGCCGGGCACTCCGGGCTGCGGGCGCCGGGGGACGCCGGCCGGCGGCCCGACCGGCGGCGGGTCGGCCGCCGCGCCCGGGTTCCGCACGAGTGCCATGGCGAGGGTGAGGGTGGCCGCGCGAACGCAGAGCACACAGCCGCGCGCATAGACCGGGTGCACCTGGCACGGACTCCATGCCTGCCGGAGCGCGCGCAGCACATGCTCCCGGTCGTGCCGCCAGACCGCGTCGATGTTCTCGGGCAAGTAGCCCCGCTCAATGGCCGCGATGACCGCCAGTGCCCGGTTCTGGACCCCGAAGGCCGCGTAGATGGCCCGCAGATGTGTCTGCACGGTGGCACGGCCGATGGTCAGCGCCTCGGCGATCTGGTTCGCCGTGGCACCGTTCAGCATGTACCGGAGAACCTCCTCCTGCCGCGGCGTGAGCACCCGGGACGGCGGCGGTGACGCGGGCGGCGGCGTGGGCATCGTCATGGCTGGGACCTCTCCCGTAGGGGGCAGGGCTGGCGCCGCTGTGAACAGACGGCACCTGGACAGAGACACCAGCCCCGCTCCTATGACGCCATCACGGACGAGTGGCTCGCATTCTTGTCAGGGGCGCCTCAGGGGCGCCTCAGGGGCGGCCGAAGAAGGTGGGGTAGAAACCCCGGTACAGGGCCGAAGTACGGATGTTCTTCCCTGGCCGGGGCGCCTCCACATAGCGTCCGTCGCCCAGGTAGACGGCCACGTGATGGACGCCCGACTGCCGTCCGTTGGACGACCAGAAGAGCAGGTCACCGCGGCGGAGGCTGCTCTGTGAGATCTTCGTGACCGCTCCGTACTGGTCCGAGGCGACGCGCGGCAGGGAGATCCCGGCGCGCTGGTACGCCTGCTGCACGAGGCCGGAGCAGTCGTAGCCGACGGGGCCGTTGCCACCCCAGATGTAGGGCTTGCCGAGCTGGGCGAGGGCGTAGTCCACGGCTCGTTCGACACCGGAGCTGCGGCTGGTGCGGGTGGGGGCCGGTGTCCGCTCCGAGGAGGTGGACGGGGAGCCGTCGGTATGCCTGCGCTGTACGTAGATGCCGTAATGACTCGTCCAGCGCCACTGCCCGTTGGACCGGAACCAGTACCGGGTGCCGTCCCACCCCTCGCGCTGCGGCGCCGCCAGCCAGGTCCGCTGGGCCCGAGCCTGCCCGGTGTGCTGGGCCGGAGCCTGCCGGGTGCGCTGGAGGTAGATGTGGTAGTGGCTCGTCCAGCGCCACTGGCTGTTGGACTTGAACCAGTATCTGGTCCCGTCCCATCCCGCCTTGCTCGGGGCCGGCATGGCCTCGGCCGAGGGCGCGTCGGCCGTCCCCAGGCCCACCATGCCCGTGGCGAGGGCGAGTACCACACCGGCCGCCCGCTTACGACGGGCGCTCTCGCGGATATGCGGCAGTTGCCCGGTTCCCGCGGCGACGTCCCGGGCTCCGAGCTGCGCGGTGCAGTATTCGCAGCCGTCACATCCCTCGGCGGCGGCTATTTCGACGAACTCTGCTGATCGGACCATTGGCTTCCCCATTCCTTGAGATTCGCGCTCGGGGTGAGCAGCGAAAGCACGAGCAGGCGCAGGAACGTGGGGTCCTGGCCCGGAGGCTGTTGCTCGTCGGCGCCTTCCTTGGCCTTGATCTGCTCAAGGGCCGCCCACGCGACGTCGACGGCATCACTGATGACAGTGCTGCGCAGTTCGGCGTTGAGCTCGGCGCGCTGAAGTCTGCGGATGTTCTCGGCGATCTCCGTGTCGTAGCCGAGGGACAGCTGTTGGACGGAGTAGATCTCCAGACCCAGCGGCGCCATCTCGGAGACCAGGGCCCGGGTCATTTCCTCGCCGAACCACTTCCCGTCGCGCAGCGTCGGCCCGGGTGCGCCGAACCGGTCGCACGGCAGTGTGGCGGCGACTTCGCACACCGTTGCCGCCGCCTGTTCGCGCAGGAACTCCTCATGGTCACTGACCGCGAACGTGGCCCGGGCGGTGTCCTTCACCCGCCAGACGAACAGCAGGCTGACGACCACCGGATGGCCGACGCGGTCCACAGCGGCGATGGAGTCGCCCCGGAAGTGACGCAGCCGTACGTCCACGCGGTGCCGCTTGAGCAGGGGATTCACCCACACGAGACCGGACCGGCGCACCGTGCCCCGGTATCGCCCCCAGCGGGACAGCACGACGGCGAAGCCTGCCCGGTTACCCATCAGGCCGGTTACCGCGAACAGCAGGACAACGCCGAGACAGATCAGGGGTGCCGGAGCCGGCTCGGGCAGGTCCACCCACCGCTGTAGGTAGCGGAACCTCCCCACGATCACGGCGATGGCGGCACCGCACAGCAGCGCGCACAGCAGGGCGATCCAGCCGGGCAGGACCAGCCGCGGGCGCTCCTCACGCATCTCCGCCACGAGCCGCGGTGCCCGCCGCCGTACCTCGCGGGGTGCCTCCGGTTCAGCAGTGAGGTCGGTGCCGGAATCCGCTATCGGCAGGAAATCAGGAGGGAACTCAAGCGTGCTCTCGTTTTGTCCGGCCAACTCCTCAGGCTGATCCAGATCTTTGAATGGTGTGTTCCCCAAACGCTCCACGAAGAGGGGGAACTCATCGGCGGGCGGCACCGAGTTCACGGGCAGCCCTACACGTTCGTCCTTCAACCGCGGCTTCCTCTTCACCATCTCAGCCGGCCGCATTGACCGGTCCTGGACTGATGAGGCCCCAGCCGGCGCTGCATGATGCGGGAGAAGCACGGTTCTGTGTGACGTACGACACAGGCAATGCGGGGCGCGCCCGCCACGAGAGGAAATCCGCAGCTCAAGCCGCCTTTGCGGGAGCTCCGGGTGCGCACACCCCCCAGACCTCACTCATCAATCTCATGGAGGCCGGTGCAAACTATTGTTGACGCTTTAACTTACGAGTTTCTAACGTGTCCTCACCCATTTCAGCCAAGGGTGTCTCGTTCCAGCAGTAGTCCCCCCATCTCACCTCATGCAGAGGTTTCATGAGCGACAGACCTGCCACCCCCCAACCCCCCACCGAGGCCGGCGACGCCGAACTGATCGCCTCCGTACGTGCCGGCAACTGCGCGGCATACGAGGTGCTGTACTCGCGGCACCGCAAGGCCGCCGCCGCCTGCGCCCGGCGTTTCGCCACCCGCGAGGCGGACGTCGATGACCTGGTCGCCGAGGCGTTCGCCAACGTTCTGGACGTGTTGCGCAAGGGGGCAGGGCCCACCGAGTTCTTCCGTGCATACCTGCTGCGCACGATCCAGCACTGCGCCTTCCGTTCCTCCAGGCAGCAGCGGCGAACGGTACTCACCGATGTGTGGCACTCCCACGAGCCGGCCGAACCCATGAGGGACGCCCCGGCCGAGGCATTCGACAGCCGGGCGGTCAGCGAAGCCTTCAAATCCCTTCCCGAGCGCTGGCAGGCGGTGCTGTGGCACACCGAAGTGGAGGGCGAGGCGCCGGCGGTCATCGGGCGCCTGCTGGGACTCCGGCCGAACAGCGTCTCGGCACTGGCCTACCGAGCGCGTGAGGGCCTGCGCATCGCCTACATCCAGGCCCACATCACCACCATGTCCGACGAGGCATGCCGCAAGCACGCCGCCAAGCTGGGCGCCTACACGCGGGGCAAGTTGAACCCGACGGAGACCGCCCGCGTGCGGGAACACCTGGACAACTGCCAGTACTGCAATGGCCTTTACCTCGAACTGACCGACGTCTCGTCCTCGATCCGCACGGCCGTCGTCCCCCTGTTTCTCGGCCCTGCCGTGGCCACCTATCTTCTGCGCACCCCAGGGCACGCCGCCCAGGCTCGCCTTGCCCGTGTCCGCCACGCGGCCAAGTTCACCGGCGGCAAGGCCCTGATCGGAACGGCCGCAGTCGGCGTGGTGCTGGGCGCCGGCGCCCTCACCCTGACGCTCTCCGGCGGCCACCAGACCACCGGCCACCACACATATGCGGGAAAGGTCGGACAATCCTGGGCACCCGGGAGCGAGCCGTCGCCCTCGACTTCCCCCGGCGCGCCTGCCACCAGCCCGACGCCGCCCGGCACACCCTCCACCAGCCCGACGCCGCCCCGGCAGGGTCCTGCGGCCGACGCGTCAACCGTCACGGTGACGGGGCCGCCCGGCGGCACACCGGAGCCGGCGGCTTCGAGTCTGTGGCCCGCGCGGCATGTCGTTCCGCGGCCGGCCCGTGTCGCTGGGACGCCTGCGGCGCCGACCGCAGATCCGTCGGACAACCCCACGGGACCGGCCACCGGCCCGGCACCTTCCAGCCCGACCGAGACGGCCTCCGACGGGCCGTCCCCGTCTATGTCGTCCGAGCCCGCACCTCCGAACCCGACGCCACCGCCTTCCCAGCCCACACCTCCGAGTCCGACGCCGCCCCCCTCCCAGCCCACGCCCCCGAACCCGACGCCACCCCCTCCCCAGCCCACGCCTCTGAAGGCAACGCCGCCCCCTCCCCAGACCACGGCGACGGCAATCCCCACGAACTGCTCGGCGATGGAGCTGGACAGCCTGCCTGCCATCCCCGGCATGTACTGCCCGCAGACCACACGAACTCGCGTCCTGGGCAGTCCACTTGAGGACCGTATGGCAGTGATAGTCGACCGAATCCAGCTTCCGCCGACTCCCTCCCCGCCGACCGGGACTCCCAGCCCTCGTGAGCCCTCAGTCGGACCGACCGCCATGAGGCCGTCCGGAACGACGAAGCGGTAGCGCCAAGGGCCCGTCCCGTTCACCGGGCGGGCCCTCGGTATGACCGATCCGCCAGTGAACGCCGAACTCCCCCTTCAGGCGTGGTCGCCTGACAGCAGATCAAGACTGTGACGCCGCTCACATACATGGTCCGCGGCGTAAGCGACCTGCCCCCACGGCCTCTCGACTGCAAATGCACCGCATGCCACAGCGGTCTACGCAGGAGGTACGGGAAACGATGGGGTCCTTCCGCCAACCGAGTCGCGACGAGTGGGCTCAGGCGACCGATAGCGAACTGGTGGAGGCCACCCGACAGGGGAAAATGGACGCCTACGGTGAACTGTGGATTCGTTACGCGCATACCGCCCTGAAACTGGTGCAGAGCCTGACCCGATGCAATGCCGAGGACATCGTCTCCGAGTCTTTCGCCCGAATTCTGCGTCACCTGCGCGCAGGCAAGGGGCCGACCTCCAACTTCCGTGCCTACCTGTTCGCCACCGTCCGCACCCTGATCGTCGACGGCAGCCGGGCAAAGTCCGCCGATACGGTCCTGATCGGCGATCCGGAACAGCTTGCCGCGCTGGCCGGGGCGACGGCGGCACCGGAGCCCTGTGACGCGGCGGACGTGGCCAAGTCGTCCTGGAACTCATTGGACAAGCGCGACCAGTCGCTCGTCTGGGCCAGCGCCGTCCAGGGCTACAGCTCGTCCGAGATCGGCGTGAAGCTCGGCATCCCCACCACCCAGGCATCTGTCTGGCTGCACCGCGCCCGCAAACGGCTGCGCACCGCCTTCCTCACCGCCCACATCCCGGCAACCGATGATCCGGTGTGTGCTGCCCACCGGCGCCGCTTCGCCCCCTACCTCGCGGGGAAATCCTCCGGACGACGCCGCAGTCAACTCGTCGGCCACATTGCGGCGTGCGCGCCATGCGCGGACGCGTTCGCAGCCGCGCGCGATGTCTACTTCCGGATGACCATGGCCAAGTCACGGCGGGCCGGTACTCGTCGATAAGACGAGCTGGCGTCTAATCGCCCTCGACCGTACTGCGCGGGAGCATGGCCGCGGCCAGGGCGCCGATTGCGGCGACGGCCGCCAGGGTCAGAAGGGTCGGGCCCATCGCGGAGAGGAAGGCTTCGGCGGTCCAGTGCGGTCCGCCAGGTGTGTGGTCGCCCGTGGTGGGGGTCGTGAGGGTCACCAGCATGGTGGCGGTGGCGACACCCAGTGTCGGGCCGATGTTCATCGCGGTTTGCTGGAGCCCGCCCGCCACTCCGGCGTGGGCCGTGGACACATGGCGCACGATGACGGCCGTTGCCGTGACCATCACGGTGCCGAAGCCGGCGCCCAGCAGGAGGAATCCCGCGCCGATGGCCGGTGCCGTCGAGGTCCGGTCGAGTTGGGACAGCAGGAAGACGCCGAGCGTGAGCAGCGTCATCGCCGTCACGGTCGTCCGGCGGGGGCCGAACCGGCGCTGTAGTACGGCCGAGGCCGGGGCGCTCAGCACCATGAGCACGGCCAGGGGCAGCACGCGCAGACCGCTCTCCAGCGGGTCCATCCCGAGGACGTCCTGAAGGAAGTAGGTGCTGACGAAGAGCGTGCCGAACAGCGCCGCCGAGGCGGAGAGCAGGACGGCGAGAGCCGAGGCGATGGTGGCCGAACCGACCACGGAGAGGGGGACCAGCGGGCTCGCGGTGCGGCGTTCGTGCCGGATGAAGGCGCCGCAGGCGAGCGCGGCCACGGCCCCGCCCAGTGCGGTGACCACCGTCCAACCGGTTTCCGGAAGGGCGACGAGGGTGTGCACGAGGCTCACCAGAGCCAGCGCGAGGAGACATGCGCCCGGCAGGTCGAGGCCATCTGCGGTGCGGGCGCCGCGAGTTGCGGTAGTTGCGGTAGTTCCGGCGGTAGTGGGCCGGGCGGTGTTGACGGTCACCGCCTTCGAGGTCATGGCAGTAGTGGCGGGAGCAGTGACAGGGGCAGGGGCAGGTGCAGGGGTAATAGCAGCCCCCCGAACAGCCCACGCCAAGCCCCCGATCAGGCACGCCGGCACCACGTTCAGGAAGAAGACCGCCCGCCACTCCCAGTGCGCGACCAGCGCACCGCCAAGGACCGGTCCGGCGGCGGCCGCCAGGCCGATGGCGCTGGTGCGCAGGGCAAGGGGCATGCCGAGTCGGTCGGGTGGATAGGTGGCGCGGAGCATTCCCAGGGTGGCGGGTTGTAGCAGCGCGCCGAAGATGCCCTGGGCCACGCGTAGTCCGATCACCCAGCCGACGCCGGGTGCCAGGCCGATTCCCGCCGAGGTGGCGCCGAAGCCCAGGATCCCGAGGGCGAAGAGCTGTTGGTGGCCGTAGCGGTCACCGAGCCGGCCGGCGAAGACCAGCAGGCTCGCGACGGCGATGAGATAGCCGGTGCTGGTCCACTGGACCTGTCCGAATGAGGCGTGCAGATCCCGTTGGAGGGCGGGCTGCGCCACGGTCAGAACGGTGCCGTCCAGGGCGACGATCACCGCCCCGGTGATACTGCCGGTGAGGACGAGGCGTTGCCGGTGTCGGGTGCTCATCGGCCCGCCGGCCCGAGGTGCGCGTCCAGGGCGGCCCGGAGCAGCGGCTCGACATCGTCGGTCCCCGTGGCGAGTTGGAGGCTGCCCCACCTCCACAGCTGGGCGATGCCGTGCAGATTGCTCCAGAGGGCGCCCGCGATGACCTGTGGCGGCACATCGGACTGCGGCTGCACCCGGGAGACGAGATCGACGAGTATCTGAAAGAGCGGCAGGCTGGTTTCCCGAAGGCCGAGGTGGTTGCTCTCCAGCAGGTCATGACGGAACATCAGCTCGTACATGCCGCGGTGGGTCAGCGCGAAGTCGAGGTAGCCGCGGCCCAGGGCCATGAGCTGGGCGCGGGGGTCCGTCCCGTGGCCGTCGAGCTCCGCTGTGACCTTGTCGGCCAGCTCGGCGAACCCCTGGCGGGCGATGGCGGACAGCAGGGACAGATGGGTCGGGAAGTGGCGCCGTGGAGCCCCGTGGGAGACCCCGGCCCGGCGGGCGATCTCCCGCAACGACAGTGCCTGTACGCCCTCTTCGGTCAGCAGGTCGACACCGGCCCGCACCAAACGGGCGCGCAGGCCCGCCGCGTCTTGATCACTCATAGACACTGTCTACCGCATGGGTGTAGACAGTGTCTACACCCGGGACGCTTGGCTGCGGCGGCCGGGTAGGCGCGCCGGGGCCGCCCGGGCGTCATCGCGGAGGGCACAACGACGCCGGCCGCCGCGCCCCGTGGGGGCGAGCGCGACGGCCGGCGGGTGGAGCTGAGGGAGTCAGATGATTACTTGACGACCTTCAGCAGCTTGTTGGGCGTACCCTCGCTCGGGTTCGTGATCTTGTCGGGCGTGGCACCGTCGGTCAGCGCCTTCGCCACGTCGGCCGGCTTGGCGTCCTTGTGACCGGCCAGGTAGACCGCGGCGGCACCGACGACATGCGGGGTCGCCATGGACGTACCGGAGATCGTCTTGGTGGCGCCGTCGTTCCAGTCCGAGGTGATGTCGGAGCCGGGGGCGTAAAGGTCGACCACCTTGCCGAAGTTGGAGAAGTCGGACTGCTCGTCCTCCTTGGTGCTGGAGGCCACGGTGATGGCTTCCTTCACCCGCGACGGGGAACCCTGGCCCGCGTCGGAGGACTCGTTGCCCGCCGCGACGGCGAAGGTGACACCGGCGTCGATGGCCTTCTTCACGGCCGCATCGAGCGCCTCGTCCGCGCCGCCGCCGAGCGACATGTTGGCGACCGAGGGGCCCTTGTGGTTCTTGGTGACCCAGTCGATGCCCGCGACGACCTGCTCGGTGGTGCCCGAGCCCTGACCGTCCAGGACCTTGACGCCGACGATCTTGGCCTTCTTGGCGACGCCGTGCTCGGTACCGCCGATGGTGCCCGCGACATGCGTGCCGTGGCCGTTGTCGTCCTCGGCCTTGTCGCTGCCGTCGATGGCGTTGAAGCCGTACGACGCCCGGCCGCCGAAGTCCTTGTGCTTGATGTGGACACCGGTGTCGATGACGTAGGCGGTGACGCCCTCGCCCGCACTGTCGGGGTAGTTGTACTTCTTGTCGCCCTTGGTGTCTTCCTGGTCGATACGGTCCAGGCCCCACGACGGCGGGTTGGCCTGGGCGCCGTCGATGTGGAACTTCTTGTTCTGGACGACCTTGTCGACGGCCGGGTCGGCGGCGAGCTGCTTGGCCTCCTCGGTGCTGAGACCGGTCGCCGAGAAGCCGTCGATGGCGGAGGAGTAGTTCCGCTTGACCTTGCCGCCGTACTTGTCGGCCAGGTCGCCGCTCTGGGTGGTACGGATCGACTTCTTCATCATGACGATGTAGCTGCCGTCGACGGCACCCTTGGCCTCGGCTCCGTAGATCTTGCCTTCGGCGGCCGGGGACGCGCCCGCGGTGACCGCGGTGACGGCGGCGATACCAGTGGCGGCAACTGCGGCGGATATCGCCGTGATGAGCCGCTTCTTGCTGGAACGCTTGTGAGCCATTGCGAGGATTCTCCTCGTTCGTGGTGTGGGGGGAAAGCGTTGCGCAATAGCCCGCACAGACCGGAAGATCTGCGTCGGACTGGCTCGAAACCCTGTCTGATTGATGAGTTCAATTCAAGGCCAGCCGGGGCGTGTGAGATAAGCAACAAGGGTCCTGAAATGGGAAATGTTTCAGAAGTGGTCAAAGTGGCCCAGGAGTTGAACCGGAGCGACTCAACTCCGTTTACTTTCACGCAATAGAGGGTGGCGGGGCAGTGAACGGTGCAACGGAGCAGTGAACGATGTGCCGAGGGTGCGGGCGATGCCTGGTGACGCGCGCTCCGGTGGGTGCGAGACGTGTGTCACGCCCAATGCGGTGGGAGGCAAGGCGAGTTGGAGGGAAAGGCAACAGCTCCGGCAAACCACCACGGCGCACTCAGAGCCGTGCGCCGATATACGTCCCCCCGTGCGCTCAGCGCTGATAGCGGGCCAGCACCAGATTGCCGTCCTCGACGAGCCGCTTCCGCAGGGTGTCCAGGCCGATGGCGCCGCTGTAGTACTCCTGGAGGCCCGGGGTGGCGATCTTGTCCTTCCATTCCGGATATCCGCGGACGGACTGGGCCGGGGCGGAACGCAGCGAGTCCGCCAGTGCGGTGCCCGTCGCCCAGTCATATCGGGCGACCCGTAGCGCCGGATCCCTCAGCGCCTCCTGACCCGTCGGCAGCAGCCAGTCGCCCAGGGCGAGCCGGACCATGTTCGGCGGGCTGAGGAAGAAGTCGATGAAGGCCATCGCCTCCTCCTTGTACGGGCAGTCCTCGGCGATCGACAGGGTCTGCGGGCTCACGCCCTGGTCCAGGGCACTGCCCTTGGGAGCGGGCAGCACCGTCCAGTCGAAGCCCTTGGGTGCCTGCTGGGCGATCTGCTGACGGTAGGAGAAGCCGAGCGGCACCATCGCGTAGCGTCCGGCGAAGAAGCCCGGGAGGGTGTCGGATCCGCCCATGCCCAGCGTCGAACGGGAGGCGCTGCGGGCGACGTTGACCTGGTCGTGGATGGTGCGCGGCACCCGCTGGTCGACGGCGTCGAAGCGCACCTCCACGGTGCCGTCGCGGCGGCGGTGGAAGATCCGGCCGCCCGTGGACAGGGCGAGGTTGAGGGTGGCGGAGACGGGTTCCTTCAGCGGCCAGGCCACGCCGTAGGTGGTGCCGTGGGTCAGCCGCTGGGCCGCCTCCTCGAACTCCGCCCAGGTCCAGGGGTGTTCGGGGGTGGGGATGCGGACGCCGGACCGGTGCAGCTTGGCGCGGTTGGCGATCAGCACGCGGGGTTCCTGGAGGAACGGGACGCCGTGGATACGGCCGCCGAAGGTGCCGGTCTCCCAGCTCCGCTGCGGGATGTCGTGCTTGAGGCGCGGCGGCAGGAGGGCGGTGAGGTCGGCGAGGTCCCCGGAGTAGGCGAAGTCCACGAGGTCGTCGGAGGCGTCGTGGATGATGTCCGGGGCCTCGCCGCCCTCGAAGGAGGTCAGCAGCTGGTCGTGGACGGTGGGCCAGGCGCCCTGGACGTACTGCACCCGGACGTCGGGGTGTTGCCGGTTCCATTCGGCGACCAGCTGTCTATTGGCCTTGAGTGAGTCCTGCTGCCAGGCCAGCGACTGGAAGCGCAGGGTGACCGGGCCGCCGGCCGGCCGCCGGCGCGCGGCGGAACAGCCCGGCAGCAGGGCCGCGGCCGGCAGCGCGGCGGCCGCGGCGAGCAGGCCCCGCCGGGTGACACGGCCTCCGGGCGGAGGGTCGTGACGCATCAGCTCTTCACCGCCCCGGCGAGCATCCCGCCGGTGATCCGCCGCTGGATGACGGCGAAGAGCAGCAGGCTCGGGAGGGTGGCCAGGAGCGCGGCGGCGGCGAGCGGGCCGAGGTCGGCGACGCCCTCGGCGCCCAGGAAGTGGGTCAGTACGACCGGCAGCGTCTGCTTCTCCGGGGACTTGAGCAGGACCAGGGCGAAGAAGAACTCGTTCCAGGCGGTGATGAAGGCGAACAGCGCGGTGGCGACGATGCCGGGCGCGAGCAGCGGGGCGGTGACCGAGACGAGGGTACGGAGCCGGCCGGCGCCGTCCATCGCCGCCGCCTCCTCCAACTCCCTTGGTACGGCCCGGACATAGCTGGTCAGCATCCACAGGGCGAAGGGCAGCGACCACACCACATAGACCATGATCAAACCGATCCGGGAGTCCACCAGATGGAGCCCCTTCAGGATCAGGAACAACGGGATGATCACCAGCACCAGCGGGAAGGCCTGGCTGAGCACGACCCAGCCGGTGGCCGCCCGCGAGAGTCGGTTGCGGACGCGGGCCAGGACATACGCCATCGGGGTCGCCAGCAGGATGGCCAGCAGCGCGGAGACCGCCGCGGCCAGCAGGCTGTTGCCCGCGGCCGCCGACAGCGGCTGCTGGGCGAAGGCCTGCCGGAAGTTCTCCAGGGTCGGCGCCTCGGGGATCCAGGTGGGGTGCGGGCTGCCCAGTTCGCGCGGTGGCTTGAAGGCGGTGGAGAGCAGCCAGAGGAAGGGGAGGGCCAGGAAGGCGAGATAGCCGAGGAGGGCGGCGTACTGGCCGGTGCGGGTGGCGGCGCGGCGGGGAGTGCGGCGCCGCGGTGGGCTGCCGTTGCGTCGTGGAAGTCGTGGGGTACGGAGGTTTCCCGCGCCGTGCGGGACGCTCCTGCCGCGGCTGCCGCCGGCCCGTTCGGTGGCGCTCACCGGTCGTCGTCCCCCTTCAGCCGGCCGGCCAGATAGACGGCCAGCAGGACCGAGATCACCGCGACCATCGCCAGGCCCATCGTGGCGGCGTATCCGAACTGCCCGTAGCGGAAGGCCTCTTCGTAGGCGAACAGCATCGGCAGTCTGGTCCGGCCGCCGGGTCCGCCGTCGGTCAGGACGAAGACCAGGGCGAAGGAATTGAAGTTCCAGATGAAGTTGAGCGCGGTGACGGCGAGGGCGATGGGTCGGAGGGCGGGCCAGGTGACGGTGCGGAAGCGGCGCCAGGCGCCCGCGCCGTCCATGGACGCGGCCTCGTGCAGATCGCGGGGCACGTTCTGGAGACCGGCCAGCAGGGTGACGGTCGTCTGTGGCATGCCGGCCCAGACGCCGACGAGGATGACCGCGGGCAGCGCGGTGGCAAGCCCGCTCAGCCAGTCCCGGCCGTCGCCGGCTCCGGACAGGCCCAGGCCGCGCAGGGTCTCGTTCAGGATGCCGGCGTCCGGGTGGTAGACCAGCCGCCACATGATGCCGACGACGACCTCGGGCATCGCCCACGGGATGATCGCGAGCGCCCGGGCCAGCCAGCGCAGCCGCAGATCGAGATGGAGCAGCAGAGCCAGGCCGAGGGCGAGGAGGAACTGCGGGACGGTGACGCCGAAGGCCCATAACAGGCCGATCCGGAACGACTCCCAGAACAGCGAGTCCTGGAACAGATCGGAGAAGTTCAGCAGCCCCACGAAGCGGGTGTCCTGGGTCCGGCCCGACTGGGCGTCGGTGAACGCCAGCCCGATGCCGTACAGCAGCGGCCCCACGCTCAGCACCAGGATCGGGAGCAGCGCGGGCAGCACGAGGAACCAGGCGCCCAGGTCGCGTCGCGGGCGGGTGGCGCGGTCCGCGGCCGGTGCGGTGGACCGCCGCCGTGCGGTCGCCAGGGTCATGGGAGCGGCTCCCCACGACGCGTCGTGGACGGTCCGATGCCGTATGCCCCCACGGTTGCCACTACTGCCATCACTCCCCCTCTTCCCCTTCCCCCTCTTCCCCTTCCCCTCTTCCCCTCCTCCCCGACGGCCGTTCCCGGCCGCCGTCATCGTCGTGACGGCCGGCACCCCCGTCAAGGTCCCCGGCCGATTCCGGCGCGGAACCCCCGCGCGCGATACCGTCCGGGGCCGCGGCCCCTACCTGCGACACTGGTCGCGTCCATGCACCAGGAGGCATCCCGATGACCGAACCGAGCCCCGCCGCCTTCACGGAGGCGCGCGCCCGGGACGTGCTGGCCGCGGCCGGGCACCCCGAGGCCGCCGCCGACGCCGCACTGCTCTCGCTCGGCGAGAACGCCGTCTTCGCCCTCGGCGACCACGGACCGGTCGTCCGGGTGGGCCGCAGCGCCGAACTCCTGGAGCGGGCCGAGCGGGAACTGGGCGTGGCGCAATGGCTGGCCGCCGAGGGAGTACCGGCCGTACGGGCCGCGGAGCCCGTGGCGACCTTGGCGGACGGACATCCCGTGACCTACTGGCAGCGGCTGCCGGAGGCCGTCCGCCCCGCCGGCCCGGACGATCTCGCCGCGCTGCTGAAGCTGGTGCACGCGCTGCCGGAGCCGCCGTTCGCGCTCCCCCGCCGCGAACTGCTCGGCGGTGTCGAGCGCTGGCTGCGGCTGGCCGGCGACGCCGTATCAGCCTCGGACGCGGAGTATCTGCGCGGACGGCGGGACGCCTTCGCGGCCGCCGCCACGGCCCTGGAACCGCACCTCCCCCGCGGCCCCATCCACGGCGACGCGCTGGCCCGCAACATTCATGTCGGGCCCGACGGCCCCGTGCTGGTCGACCTGGAAACCTTCTCCTCCGATCTGCGCGAACACGACCTGGTCGTGATGGCCCTCAGCCGGGACCGCTACGGCCTGACCGCCGACGCCTACGACACCTTTGTCTCCGTCTACGGCTGGGACGTACGGGACTGGGAGGGCTGCGCCGTGCTGCGCGGGTCCCGGGAAACGGCCAGCTGCGCCTGGGTCTCCCAGCACGCCCCCGGAAACCCGGCGGCCCGCAAGGAGTTCCAGCGCCGGATCGCCTCCCTGCGCGACAAGGACGCGACGGTGCGGTGGTATCCCTTCTGAGGGGGGGCGGCTTGACGGGCCCGGTCCTGCGGCCCGGCCGGCCGCTATCGCTCAGACCCCGGCCTGGTACGGGATCAGTGGCCAGGCCGGCTCGACTATCGCCCGGGGGTCGCCGGAGCGTCGCAAATACTCCTGGAACGAGGCGGCTTGTTCGGCGGCTGCCTGTTCCTGGAGGGTGTGCAGCGCGCGGGGCGACGGGAGGGCGACGGCCGGGTACTTCTCCCCGATGCGCCGGGCGACGCCGGCCGCGGCCGCTGCGTCGGCGCCCGCTTCGTGTGCGCCGTCCAGCCGGACGCCGTAGTGACCGCAGAGTGCCTGGAGGGCACGCTTCCCCTTGCGGTAGCGGTCCACATGCTTGTCCAGGACGAGGGGGTCGATGACCGGTGCGGGCGCGTGGCCGAGGCGTTCGGTCAGGGTGCGCAGGCCGTGGCGGCGGCACTCGCGGTCCAGCAGCGAGAGGTCATAGCGCGCATTCATCACCACCAGCGGGATCTCCGCGCGCAGGGCGTCGGCCAGCGCCTCGGTGATTTCCTCTATCGCGGTGCCCGGCGGACGCCCGTGCTCTTGGACATATGCGGTGGAAATGCCGTGAATGGCCGCTGCCTCGTCGGGAATCGGCACACCTGGGTCCAGCAGCCACGTCAGCTTGGCGGCCGGCCGGCCGTCCCCCTCCAGCCGGAGCAGGGCCGCGGTGACGATGCGGTCCTGCTCGACGTCGGTGCCCGTGGTCTCCAGATCGAAGCTGACCAGCAGCCCCTGATGCCAACTCATGCCGAAACCTCGTTTCGCCCGGCCGTACACTCGCGCGGCGCGCACCCCGCCATGACGAACCCCCGGCCCTCGGCCGGGGGGATCCCCTTGCTGCGCCCGCTCATGCGGCCTCCTTCGGTGGTACTTCCCCCGTTGCTCGCCCACTCTCGCACGCACCACTGACAATCGACCGGCGGCCTGTCGCGGCGGGGCCCCCACCCGCCTCACGCACCCCTAGGCTGACCGCCATGGACCTACGGCTGACAGGGCACGGCGCGCTGGTGACGGGCAGTAGTTCGGGCATCGGGGCCACGATCGCCGAGACGCTGGCGGGCGAGGGGTGTGACGTCCTCGTCCATGGGCGGAGTGCGGGGGCCGCGGCGGCGGTGGCCGAGCAGGTCGCGGCTCGTGGGGTGCGGGCCGAAGTGGTGCTCGGTGATCTGACGGAGCCGGGCATCGCCGAGCAGGTCGCCCTCACCGCACGGGACTTCGGTGCCCACATCCTCGTCAACAACGCCGGTCCGTTCGCCGAGCACGACTGGGAGAGCTCCCGGCCGTCCGACTGGCGGGCGGCCTTCGAGGGGAATGTGCTGCCGACCGTACGGGTCAGCCAGACACTGCTGCCGTCGCTGCGCGCTCACGGCTGGGGCCGGGTGATCACCATCGGCAGCCGGGCGGTACGGACACCGCTGCCCCACATGGTGGCGTACTCCGCCGCCAAGGCCGCCGTGGTGAACCTGACCACCAGCCTGGCCCGGCACCTCGCCGGGACCGGGGTCACCGCGAACTGTGTGAGCCCGGGGGTGATCGTCACACCCTCCATGTACCGGATGTTCGAGGAGCGGTCCGCCGGGGACGACGGCGTCCAAGGGGACTCGGAGGGCGGACCGGAAGAGGCGGAGCTCGTCGCGGAGTACGGTCCGAATCCGAGCGGGCGGCTGGGGCGCCCGTCGGACATCGCGGCCGCGGTCGCCTATCTGGCGAGCCCGCTCGCGGACTATGTCAACGGGATCGAGCTGCGGGTCGACGGGGGGATCACGGGGACGCCGTAGGGCGTGTCCGGCCGGCTGGTCACATTCCGCCCTTTGTTGCCCGTTTTCTCCCTGTCCTTTCCCTCACTCCGCCGGCTTCGCGGGCTCCCGCCCGTTTTCCCCTCCCCTCTCCCCTCACTCCGTTTCCCTCAAGCCCGCGCTCCCCCCGCCCCCTCCCCCCTCCTCCCCCTTCGGGGGAGGGGGTGGGGGTGGGTTCGGGGGTGGGGGGCTTCGCGGGCTCCCGCCCGTTTTCCCCCGCGTCTTCCGTCGCCTCCTTCACCAGCACCTCCGGTGTCACGCCCGCGCCGCTCGCGTACGCCGCCTCGAACGCCGCGGCGCCCAGGCTTCGGCGTGCCGTGGCCGCGCTCCGTGCCACGTCGCCACGCTCCGCGGCGGGCCGGGGCGCCCCCGCGGTGGCGCGGGCCGCGGCCGCGCACCCCAACAGCCGGGCCGCGACGGTGCACCGCCCGGTCAGGGCGGCCGCGCCGGCCAGCCCTTCCAGAGCCTGCGCGACGGCGCGTGGGTCGGTGGTGGCACGGGCCGCCGCGAAGGCGTCCAGATGGTGCCGGCGGGCGGTCTCCGCATCGCCCCGCAGTTCGGCGAGGAAGCCCAGCTCGCCCAGCACGAACGCGGTCCCGGGGTCCCCGTCCCGGCCGAGGCACCACTTCAGCCAGGGCAGCAGATGCGCCTCGGCGTCGTCGAGGCGGCCCTCCCTCCGGGCGCCGAGGGCGAGTCCGCATTCGGCGAACATCTCGCCCCGCAGATGGGACTGTTCCGCGGCCAGCCGCCTGCCCCGCTCGTGGAAGTCGCGGGCGGCCGGCAGATCACCGGTCAGCAGCGCGATCCGGCCCAGTCCGGAGAGCTTGTACGAGACCTGGATCCAGAGGCCGAGCTCCTCGGCGATCCGCAGCCCGTCCCGGTGGAGCCCGGCCGCGCGCTCGTAGTCACCGGTGATCTCCGCGAGGGCTCCGAGCACATCGGCGGCCTGCAACTGGCCCCAGCGGTCGCCCAGTTCGCCGAAGAGTGCGGCGCTCTCCTCGGCGTCACGGAGCCGGGACCGCAGGTCCCCGCCGCCGGTCCCCTGGGCGCGGCTGCTCAGCGCCGCGGCGATGCCCCAGCGGTCGCCCAGGGACCGGAAGGCGGCCAGCGAGTGCGCCACCCGCTCCCCCGCCACCGCCGGGTCGCCCAGGCCGACCTGGGCGAACCCCAGGAACCATTGGGCCCAGGCCCGGCCGGCCGGGTCGCCATGGGTGCCGTACTGCCGGAGCACGGCGGTGGCCCGTTCCACGGGGTCGGCGTCATCGCCCGCCAGGGAGGCCATCCCGACCTGCCAGGCGGCGGCCCGCAGCCGGCGGCCCTCGGCGGCCGGGTCGCCGGCCTCCGTCGCCGTCTCCGGTCGTGCCCCGTACGCGCTGAGGGCCGCGGTGAGCGAGCGGCCCGCCTCCGCGAGTCGGCCGCGCAGGAACCAGTACCAGGCCAGCGCGTTGACCAGGCGCAGTGCGCGGTCCGCGGCGCCTTCCCGGACCGAGCCGTCCAGGGCGTCCCGCAGGCTCGCCGTCTCCTGGTCGAGCCGCTCCAGCCAGGCGCGCTGGTCCGGCCCGTACAGCAACGGGGCGGCGCGCTCGGCCAGTTCGGTGTAGTGGCGGTGATGGCTCTGGCGTACGGCGGTCAGCTCACCGGCCTCCCGGAGGCGTTCGAGGCAGTAGGCGGCGACCGTCTCCAGGAGCCGGTAGCGGGGCCCGTACGGCGTCCGGGCCACCGCCACCAGGGAGCGGTCCACGAGACGGGCCAGCAGGTCCAGCACCTCGTCCCGGTGGACGCCGTCGCCCGCGCAGACCGTTTCGGCGGCCTCCAGGGTGCAGCCGTCCGCGTGGACGGCGAGCCGGCGCAGCACGGCGCGCTCGGCGGCGGGCAGCAGCTCCCAGCTCCAGTCGATCATGGCGCGCAGGGTCTGCTGACGGGGCGGCACCCCGCGCCGGCCGGATGCCACCAGCCGGAACCGGTCGTCCAGCCGGGCGCTCAGCTCCCGTACGCCCAGCGCCCGTACCCGGGTGGCGGCCAGCTCCAGGGCGAGCGGGATGCCGTCCAGGCGACGGCAGATCTCGGTCACCGCGGCCGTGGCGTCGGCGTCGAGGACGAAGCCGGGGTCGGCGGCGCTCGCGCGGGCCGTGAACAGCTCGACGGCGCCGGCGGGTTCCAGCGGCGGTACGGGCCACAGCGTCTCGCCCGTCAGGCCCAGCGATTCCCGGCTGGTCACCAGGGCCCGGAGGTCCGGGGCGGCGCCGAGCAGTTGGGCGGTGACCTCCGCGACCGCGTCCACGAGGTGCTCACAGTTGTCCAGGACGAGCAGCAGCCGCTTGCCGCGTACCGCGCCGACGAGGCGCTCGGCCACCGGTCCGGTCGAGGCGCCCTCCCGGATGCCCAGGACGGCCAGCACCGCCTCGGCCACCTCGGCCGCGGTGCAGGTGCTGCCGGCGCCCCGCGCGGGGTCGTCCGGGCGGCTCAGCGCGGCGAGTTCCACGAGCCAGACACCGTCCGGGAAGGAGTCGGCCAGCCGGCCGGCGGTCTCCAGGGCGAGGCGGGTCTTGCCCACGCCGCCGGGGCCGGTGAGCGTCACCAGCCGGGTGTCCGCGAGGAGCGCCCCGATCCGGTGGACGGCGTCCTGACGGCCGAGGAGTGCGGTGAGGGGCGTGGGGAGGTTGGTGCGGGGGCGGGGGCCGGGCGGCCGGGTGGGGGTGAGGGACGCCGTGGCGCGGTCGTCGGGGCGGGAGGCGCTGCCGTCGTGCCGGGTGGCTTCGCCGGGCGGCCGCCAGGGCTCCTGGCGGAGGATCGCCTGGTACACCGCGGTGAGTTCGGGGCCGGGGTCCACGCCCAGTTCGCCGGCCAGCCGCGCCCGGATCTCCCCGTAGGCGGTGAGTGCCTCGCTCTGCCGGCCGGCCCGGTACAGGGCGGCCAGCTGGAGGGCGCGCAGCCGTTCGCGGAGGGGGTGCCGGGCCACGAGGCCGGTCAGCTCGGCGGTCAGCGGGGCGTGCTCGCCCAGCTCCAGGCGGGCCGCGGCCCGTTCCTCCAGGGCGGTCAGCCGCTGCTCCTCCAGGCTCTCGGCCACCGGGCGCACCAGATCGCTGTCCGCGAAGCCGGCGAAGGCGGGGCCGCGCCACAGTTCCAGGGCCTCGCCGAGCAGTTCGGTACACGGAAATGCATTGCCCCACGGTAGTCGGGGGCCGGCCCGCGGTGCTGGGGCCCCGTAGTACGGCGGCTGCCGCCCCCGTGGGTGACGGGGGCGGCGTCCGGTTCAGGAAACCGGCCGCGAATCCGCCCACATGCTCTCGAATTCCTCCCGGTAGGTCTCGAAGAGACCGTGGTCGCCGTCGCGGGTGTGCGGGGCGTCCTGGCGGACGACCTCCCGGCCGCCGCCGCGCAGGACGAGCACGGGGGATTCCATTCCGCGGCTCTTGCGGAGGTAGGGCTGGACCACCGCCACACCGTCGGGACCGTCGCCGTCGACGAGGTAGGCGGTGAAGCGCGGGGTCTCGTCGAAGACCTGGATCTCGAAGGCGCCGGGGTCGCGCAGCCGGGCCCGCACCCGCCGCATATGGAGGATGTTCATCTCGATGGAGCGGCTCATCTCGCCCTTCTTCAGGCCGATTTCGCGCTCCCGGCGGCGGACCGCGCTGCTGGCCGGGTTGAGGAAGAGCAGCCGGACGCGGCAGCCGGATTCGGCGAGCCGGACCAGGCGGCGGCCCGAGTAGTTCTGGACCAGGAGGTTGAGCCCTATGCCCACGGCGTCGAGGCGGCGGGCGTCGCCGAAGAGGTCCTCGGCGGGGAGCTGGCGCTGAAGGCGCACCCGGTCGGAGTGCACCCCGATGACATCGGCGTAGCGGTCGCCGACCAGGTCCTCCACCGCATCGATGGGCAGCCGTCCGGAGATCCGGGTGCCGACGCCGGAGCCGAGGATGTCCAGGAGTCGGGCGGAGGCGCGCTCGGCCTGGGCGAGGACCGTCTCGGACAGGGCGCGGTTGCGGGAGACGATGTTGCGGGCGACCTCCAGTTCGTCGAGGGCCAGCTCGACGTCGCGGCGGTCGTCGAAGTAGGGCTCGAAGCAGGGCCAGTGCTGGACCATGAGTTCGCGGAGTTGCGGCAGGGTCAGAAAGCTGACGATGTTGTCGTCGGCGGGGTCGAGGAGGTAGCCCTTGCGGCGGCTGACCTCGCGGACCGCGACCGCGCGCTGCACCCACTCCTGGCCGGCGGGGCCGGCCGCGGCGATGACCCATTCGTCGCCGTGCACCGGCTCGTAGATGGGCCGCAGGACGGCCGCGACGACGGCCCGCAGCCGCTGCTCGACGAGATTCAGCCAGATGTAGGCGCGGCCGGCCCGGCGGGCGCGGGTGCGCACCTCGCTCCAGGCGTCGGCGCCCCAGTCCAGCTCAGCGCCGATCTCCAGCGGTCGTGCCAGGGACACCGCGCCGGGCGGTGCGTCGACGGAGCCGCCCTCATGGCCCTCATGACTCTCGTCACCAGGGGGCAACTCCAGCCCGCCGCTCACCTGCCACCGCCTTCCGAACCCCCGTGCCAACGATCAAGGCAGACTACTGCGGTGCGGGAGGCGGTGCAGCAGGATGGCTCGAGTCGGTTACCAACTCCCCTTATCCATAGTGCCCGTTGTGCCCGGACAGCGTGGGCGGAGTGAGCGGATTCATAGCGGTGACATCGCGGGGCACCAGCTGGAAGCCCTGCCAGTGCACGGGCATCGGCTCCTGGTCCTCGTCCCTGGCGATGTGATGGAATCCGATGTTGACCCACGCGATGGGGTGTTTCAGCGGCCGGCCGTTGACCCAGGTGTCGACGCTCTTGCCGGCCCGGGCGCCACAGTTGGCCAGGTTGTTGCTGGCGAACTGCTCACATTTGTTGTACTCGGTGAAATAGATGTCATGGGTGGTGTAACTGCGCCCGCTGTATTTGCTGGTCGGCCCGGGGACGATCTCGTACGAGCGCGGGTGGCCGTCCTTGTTGCGGCCCGCGCCCACCACCCGCCACCAGCGCAGCGGGCCGGCGTCCCCGGCCAGCTCCTTGGTGACCGGGGTGCGGGTGGTGCGGATGGTGGGGGTGCGGCCGCCGGGCCGGACGGTGGTGGCGGAGTCGAACTGCTCGACCTTGTTGGCGGCGGAGCCGCCCAGGCCGAAGTTGAGCCGCCAGAAGACATTGTGGCTGTGGCTGGTGGCGTAGTCCTTGGCGCCCTTGCCGAGCGGCGCGCCCCGGCCGTCCCCGGCGTCGTAGTCGCCCGGTGAGACGGTGCCGGTGGCGCCGACCTGCACGGTCATGGTGCCGTCGCCGGAGAACCGCCATTCGCTGATGTACTCGTACCAGCCGACCTTGTTGACGGTGTAGAGCAGCAGGTCCCTGCCCTGGAGCTGGTAGATCTTGGCGCGCTCGCCGGGGTAGGGGCCCATGCGGTAGGCGTGGCCGCGGGCGCGGGTGGTGGCGCACAGTCCGCTGATGTCGGGGTGCGCGGGGTCATAGGCGCCGGGGACCTTGACGGTCTTGATGGTGCCGCCGGGGCATTCGGCGGGGTCGAGCTTCTGGAGGCCCTGGGCGAAGCCCTGGCCGGTGAGGTCGTCGTACTCGTTGCGGCCGTCGTCGTAGGGGACGTGGATCTGGGCGAGCTTGGCAGTGGTGAGCACCTTGACCGGGGTGCGTTCGCCCTTGGGCTGGTAGGAGACCTCGTCCAGGACGAGACCGGCGTGGCCCTCGTAGTGCCAGCACATGCGCCAGACGGTGCCGCCGTCCAGCGTCCGGGTGATGCGGTGGGCGGCGCCGCAGTGGGGAGTGGGCGCGGATGCGGCGGGGGCCTCGGGGGCGGCCTGGGCCGCCGGGCCGGTCGTCAGGGCCGCCGTGGCGAGCAGCAGCGGGACGGTGGCGAGGACCGCGGCGCGTCGGCGCGGGCGGCGGAGGGCGGGTCTTCGGGGCAAGGCGGGCTCCGGTGGGTGGCGGGTGATCGGTGGCGGCGGTCAGCCGAGACGGGCGACGGTGCGGGCACTGAGGTCGATCACGAAGCGGCGGGTGTCGATCCACCGGCCGTTCTTCACCTTGGTGAACAGGCGGATACAGCGGTGTTCCCCGCAGTCGCCCAGGGCGCCCGGCGCGTCGCCCTCGGCGCGGCCGCGGTAGACGAAGCCGGTGACGGAGAGCGGATCGGGCCCGGTGAGGTCGTGTCCGGTGGCGGCGCGGTAGTCCTGGCGCAGACCGGAGCCCAGCGGGGCGGCGATCAGCAGCCGGGCCGCCTCGACGGCCTCGGCGCGGCTGGGCGGCGGCTGGACGCCGTGCCGGGTGTCCGTCGACTCGACCTTCGAGGTGGTGAGGTTGACGGTCCTGGTGACGTAGCTGTCGCTCGTGTAGTCGTAGAAGGAGACCAGCGCCCGGCGCGGCGGGTCGGCGAGCCCGGTCTCCGAGGGGGCGAGGTCGGCCAGGTCGGTGGTGAGGCGTTCGGGTCCGGGCCGTCCGGTGACGTCGGCGGCGGCGCCGCGCCGGGTGGGCGGCAGCGCCAGGTCCTGGGCGCGCCGCAGTTCGTCGTCGGTGAGCGGGTCCCGTCCCCGGCCGCGCTCCCCCTCCGCGGGGGCTTTCTCCACGACGCCGGGTGGCGGCGGCCCCTGGTCGCGTCCCGGTGCGGCCGCGGCGGGCCGGCTCCGGGAGTCCGTACCGCCGGTGGCGCCGGCGTCGGACGGCAAGGTGATCGCGACCATGGCGGCGGTGCCGGTCAGGGCGACGGCGGCGCCCGCGACGGCCTTGCCCAGGTGGCGGTGCATCAGATGGCGCACGGTTCCCCCCTGCTGTCACACCCTCGTGACCCGCATGTCGGCTCCCCCGGCCGGCCCTCCGGTAGGACGACCTGTAGGGCGACCAGTAGGACGATGCGACATCGCGACAGGTTGCCACCATTCAGCGGAGATCTCGCGAAAAAGCCTTTGTGTACGAAAAGTTGCGACAGAAGGGGGGAAGGATTTCGCACCGTTCCGCGGAGGTGTGTCGTGGAGTCGCCGCAGCGCCCGAGAAGAAAGTGGAAGAGTCTACCCATGCAGGTCTGGCCGGGACAGATGTATCCGCTGGGTGCCGCCTATGACGGGGCGGGCACCAACTTCGCGGTGTTCTCCGAAGCCGCGAAGCGCATCGAACTGTGTCTGCTGCACGACGACGGTTCGGAGACCGCCGTCGAGCTGCGCGAGAGCGACGCCAATGTGCGGCACGCGTACCTTCCGGGGGTGATGCCGGGGCAGCGTTACGGCTTCCGGGCGCACGGTCCGTACGAGCCGGAGCGGGGGCAGCGCTGTAACTCGGCGAAGCTGCTGCTCGACCCGTACGCCCGCGCCATGAGCGGCCGGATCGACTGGAACGAGGCCGTCTACGGCTACCACTTCGGGCGGCCCGAGGTGCGCAACGACCTGGACTCGGCGCCGCACACCATGGCGTCGGTGGTGGTCAATCCGTACTTCGACTGGGGCGACGACCGCCCACCGCGCACCGCGTACCACGAGACGGTGCTCTACGAGGCCCATGTGAAGGGCCTGACGATGCGCCATCCAGAGCTCCCCGAGGAGCTGCGCGGCACCTATGCCGCGCTGGCGCATCCGGCGATCATCGAGCATCTCACCAAGCTCGGGGTGACCGCGCTGGAGCTGATGCCGGTGCATCAGTTCGTCCAGGACCACCGGCTGGTGGACGCGGGGCTGACGAACTACTGGGGCTACAACACCATCGGCTTCTTCGCCCCGCACAACGCCTATGCGTCCTGGGGCGACCGCGGGCAGCAGGTGCTGGAGTTCAAGACGGCGGTGCGGGCCCTGCACCAGGCCGGTATCGAGGTGATCCTCGATGTGGTCTACAACCACACCGCCGAGGGCAGTCATCTGGGCCCGACGCTGTCCTTCCGGGGGCTGGACAACGCCTCCTACTACCGGCTGTCGGACGACCGGCAGTACTACATGGACACCACGGGCACCGGGAATTCGCTGCTGATGCGCAGCCCGCATGTGCTCCAGCTGGTGATGGACTCGCTGCGCTACTGGGTGCAGGAGATGCGGGTGGACGGCTTCCGCTTCGATCTGGCGGCGACGCTGGCCCGGCAGTTCCACGAGGTGGACCGGCTGTCGTCGTTCTTCGATCTGGTCCACCAGGACCCGGTGGTCAGCCAGGTGAAGCTGATCGCCGAGCCGTGGGACGTCGGCGAGGGCGGCTATCAGGTGGGGAACTTCCCGCCGCTGTGGACGGAGTGGAACGGGAAGTACCGGGACACCGTGCGGGACCTGTGGCGGGGCGAACCGCGCACCCTGGCCGAGTTCGGGTCCCGGCTGACGGGCTCGTCGGACCTCTACCAGGAGGACGGCCGGCGGCCGCTGGCCTCGGTGAACTTCGTGACCTGCCATGACGGCTTCACGCTGGGCGATCTCGTCGCGTACAACGAGAAGCACAACGAGGCCAACGGCGAGGACAACCGGGACGGTGAGCGCTTCAACCGGTCCTGGAACTGCGGTGCCGAGGGGCCGACCGACGATCCCGGGGTGCGGCGGCTGCGGGCGCGGCAGATGCGCAACTTCCTGGCCACGCTGATGCTGTCGCAGGGCGTGCCGATGCTCAGCCACGGGGACGAGTTCGGGCGCAGCCAGGGCGGCAACAACAACGCCTACTGCCAGGACAACGAGCTGTCGTGGGTGCGCTGGCCGGAGCGGGGGCGGGGCGCGGGCGCCCTGGCGCCCGACGAACCGGACGCGGACGGACCGGACGAGGCGGAGGGGCCGGACGGGCCGGACGAGGCGGCGGACGCGGACGCGGAGCAGCTGGCGCTGCTGGCGTTCGTGCGGCAGATGGTGTGGCTGCGGCGCGACCATCCGGTGTTCCGGCGCCGGCGGTTCTTCCAGGGCCACCCGGCGGAGGGCGCCCATGACGAGCTGTCCGACATCGCCTGGTTCACGGCGGGCGGCGAGGAGATGGGGCCGCGCGACTGGCAGTCGGTGCATGCCAAGGCGCTGACGGTGTTCCTCAACGGCAGCTCGATCTCCGAACCGGGCCCGCGGGGCGAGCCGGTCACCGACGACTCGTTCCTGCTGATGTTCAACGCCCATGACCAGGAGAAGGAGTTCAGGGTTCCCGAGCACCTCGGCCGTCAGTGGCAGGTCGTGGTGGACACCGACCGGCCGCGGGCGGTCGCGGACGGCGGCGGCGCACAGGTGAAGGCCGGCGACCGGCTGACGCTCATCGGGCGGAGCCTGCTGGTGCTCCAGCGGCCGGCCTGACCGCGGCGGCCGGCCGGCCGGTGGCCCGGGTGGTCAGGGCCAGGCCGAGGATCAGGACGGCGGCGCCCACGGCCACCGCGAAGGCGGCGGACGGACCGTGGGCCTCGGCGAGCCGGCCGGAGACGGCCAGGGACAGGGCCTGGCCGCCCACGATCGCGCTGGTCAGAAAGGCCATCGACTCGGCCAGCCGGCCGGCCGGCACCAGCCGTTCGGTGAGGCCGAACAGCGTGATCAGATGCGGGGCGAAGGCGACACCGAGGACCACGACGGCCAGGTAGAGCGCCCCCAGGGACCGTACGAACAGCAGCGGTACGGACAGCGCGATCAGCGCCACGGCGGCCGCCCGCCAGCGGACCGGCAGCCCGATCCGGGCGGGCACCAGCGCTATCGCGAGCCCGGCGACCGCGCTCATCACCCCCATCGCGGCATAGACCAGCCCGGCCTGGGCGGGCCGGTGCAGGTCCGCGGTGAGCGCGGTGATACCGGACTGGCAGGCGCCGAAGAGGGCGCCCTGCAACGCCATCGAGGCGCGCATGGCGTGCACCGCGCGGGGCATCCGGGCGCGGGCGGGCCGGGCGAGCCGGGCGCCGGGGCGCCGGCCGCAGGGGCGGGCCGGCGCCGGCCCGGCCCCGGCGCCCGTGGGCCGCAGCGCCTTGGCCGTGGGAGGCAGCACCGCGGCCGTGGGATGCAGCGCGAAGGCCGAGCCGCAGACCGCGAGCAGCAGCGCGGCCAGGGCGAGCGCCACGGCCGGGTGGGCCACCGTGGCGGACAGCCCCACCAGGGCCGGACCGAGCACGAACGACACCTCGTCCAGGGTGCCTTCGCAGGACAGCACGGTGTCGACCAGGCGGTCATCGGCCCGGTCCCGGCGGGCGAGGGCGACGAGCCGGGTGCGGGCCAGCGGCCCGATCTGCGGCACTCCGGCGCCGGCGAGCAGCGCGATCAGGGCGAGCGGCAGCGCCCCGGTCCGGGCGAGCGCGGCCAGCACCAGCGCGGTCACGGCCAGCGCATCGAACCAGCAGGCGGCCAGCACCACCGGCCGCTGTCCGTGCCGGTCGGCGAGCCGGCCGAGCAGCGGTCCGCCCGCCGTCTGGCCGGCTGCCAGCGCACCGCCCACCAGGCCCGCGGTGGCCAGTGAGCCGCTGGTCTCCGCCACCAGCAGCAGACTGCCGAACTGGCACATGGCGGTGGGGAGCCGGCCGAGGAAGGAGACGACGGGCAGCAGCGGCCCGCCCAGCGCGAGCACCCGGCGGAAGGCGGCGGTGGCAGCGGTCATCGCCCAACGCTAACCGGCGGGCCGCCGCGCGCCCCATGGACCGGACCTACGAAGCTCCCCGCCCCCGGAGCCCACTCCGTCGGAGGAAACAACGACACCCATGCGGGAGGGAGATGACACAACGGGCCGTCAGCGGGGTACGGGTGTTCCCATGACGCAGCCCTCCAGTCCGTCACCGACCGCCACCTATCGGCTGCAACTCCAGCCGGACTTCCCGTTCGCCGCCGCCGAGCGGGCCGTCCCGCATCTGGCCGCGCTCGGCATCTCCCATCTGCATCTCTCTCCGGTGCTGGAGGCGGTGCCGGGCTCCACACACGGTTACGACGTGGTCGACCACACGGCCGTACGGGCCGAGCTGGGCGGCGAGACGGGGCTGCGGGCGCTGGCGGCGACGGCCCGTGCGCACGGCCTCGGGCTGGTCGTCGACCTGGTGCCGAACCATATGGCGGTGCCGGAGCCGATGTCGCTGAACGGGCCGCTGTGGCAGGTGCTGCGGGACGGCCCGGCGTCCCCGTACGCGCGCTGGTTCGACATCGACTGGGGTGCCGGGCACGACGGACGGCTGCTGCTGCCGGTGCTCGGCGGCCGGATCGGCGAGGAGCGGCGGCACTTCCGTGTCGAGGGCGAGGTGCTGCGCTATCACGGGCATGCCTTCCCGTTGCGTCCCGGGACCGAGAAGCTGCCGCCGGACCGCCTTCTGGAGGCCCAGTGGTACCGCCTCGCCTGGTGGCGGCTGGCCCGCAGCGAGCTGAACTACCGCCGCTTCTTCACCATTTCGGAGCTGATCGGGGTGCGCGTCGAGGACCCCGAGGTGTTCGAGGCGACGCATGGCACGGTGCTGCGGCTGATGGACGAGGGCGTGATCGACGGGCTGCGCATCGACCACCCGGACGGTCTGGTGGACCCCGGCGGCTATCTGGCCCGGCTGCACGAGCGGACCGGCGGCCGCTGGACGGTGGTGGAGAAGATCCTCACCGGTGCCGAGCGGCTCCCGGACAGCTGGGCCTGTGCGGGCACCACCGGCTATGACGCCCTGCGGCACATCGACGGCCTGTTCGTCTGCCCCCAGGGGGCCGGACGGCTGTTCTCCCACTACCGGGACTTCGTCACCCCGCTGGCCGACGAGGGCGGCGACTGGGAGGAGACGGTGCGCCGGGCCGCGTACGAGGTCGTCACCCACGATCTGGCCACCGAGATCGAGCGGCTGGTGCGGACCGCGGCGCGGATCAGCGCCCGCGCCCCCGGGCCGGGCGACCATGCGACCTGGGCGCTGCGGCACGCCCTCCGTGAGCTGCTGGTGCGGCTGCCGGTCTACCGCCCCTATGCCGCGGATCCGACCCGGGCCGGGCAGGACGCGGCCATGCTGGACGAGGCGGCGGAGCAGGCGCGGACCGCCTTCCGGGTGCCCGAGGAGGCGCGGGCGGTCGATCTGCTCCGCGATCTGGCGCTCGGCCGGCTCACCGACCCCCCGGAGCACGACGGCACGGACTGCGCCGACTTCACCGCGCGGTTCGCGCAGACCGCGTCCGCACTGCACGCCAAATCCGTGGAGGACACCGCCTTCTACCGCTATCCGGTACTGCTGTCGGCCTGCGAGGTCGGCGGCGATCCGGGCGATCCGGCGCTCGCCCCGGAGGTGTTCCATACGTACTGCGCCCGGCTTCAGCGGGACCGGCCGGCGGCCGGCACGGTGCTCTCCACCCACGACACCAAGCGCAGCGCCGATGTACGGGCGCGGATCGCGGTGCTGTCGGAGTGCCCGGACCGGTGGCGGGATGTGCTCGGCGCGATGGGCGACGACGCGGTGTGCGGCCGCACGGCGAGTGCGCTGGACGGTATCGCCCCGGCGGACCCGATGGTGTCGTGGCTGGCCTGGCAGACCGCGTTCGGCCTGGGTGCGGCCGGTGACGGTGGGGCGGCGGAGCGGGTGGCGCCCGCGGTGCTCAAGGCGGCGCGGGAGGCCGGGCTGCGGACCTCGTGGACGGAGCGGAACGCGGGCTACGAGGACGCCGTCGAGGAGTTCGTCCGCAGCGGGCCCTGTGGTCCCACGGCCGCCCCGCTCGCCGCGCTGGACGGGGAACTCGCCCCGTTCGTCCGCGCGAATGTGCTGGGCGCGACGCTGCTTCAGCTCACCATGCCGGGCGTCCCCGATCTCTACCAGGGCACCGAAGCCGGTTATGCCGCGCTGGTCGACCCGGACAACCGGCGGCCGGCCCGCTTCCGCCCCGAGGTGCTCACCGCGCTGGACGGCGGGAGCCCGCCGCGCGATCTGTCCGGCGAGAAGCTCCGGCTGACCGCCACGGCGCTCCGGCTGCGGCGCGACCGTCCGCAGTGGTTCGGCGCCGCGTCCTCGTACGAGCCGGTGTACGGGGAGGGCCCGGCGGCCGAGCACTGTGTGGCGTTCTGCCGCGGCGGGCGGGTGCTGACGGTGGTGACCCGGCTGTCGCTCCGGCTGGTGGAGACCGGCGGCTGGTGGGACACCCTGCTGCGGCTGCCCTCGGAGGGCCCCTGGCGCGAGCTGCTGACCGGGCGCGAGCTGCCGGGCGGCGCGGTGGTGGGGCTGAGCGACCTGCTGGCGGAGTCGCCGGTGGCGCTGTTCGTGCGGGAGTGATGCGGGGTCAGTTTCCGGTGTCCCAGGTGCCGTCCCTCCGCGAGCGAAGTGGACGTCAGTTTCCGGCGTCCTGCGGCCCCTCCGCCCCGCCCGCCGTGCGCAGCAGCTCCGTGAACTCCGCGGCCGCGCCGGTCGGTTCGACGCGGGAGAAGGCCGTGATGTCGCGGTGCCAGGGCGGGTCGGTGGGCACGACCGCGCAGTCGAGGCCGCGGAGTTCATGGGCCGCGGTCAGCAGGACACCGACGCCCGCCGACGCCATCCGGACGGCCGTGGAGCTGTGCTGGGTGCGGACCGCGGTCCGCGGGGTGAAGCCGGCCCGTTCGCACTCCCGGTCCAGCCACCGCCGGCCGTCGACGACGGGCTCCAGGCTGCACCGTACCCACGGGCGGTCCGCCAGTTCGGCGAGGCGGACCGACTCCCGGGCGGCGAGCGGGTCACCGTGCGGGACGACCAGCACCATCCGTTCCCGTCCCACGACGGTGACCGGTCCCGGCCAGTCCTTGGGGCGCGGGCCGAGCGCCAGATCGGCGACCCCGCGGGCCATCTGCTCGTCCAACTCCTCGGTGGTGGCGTACTCATGGAGCACCAGACGGACGCCCGGACGGGCACGGGCCCAGCGGGCACAGACCTCCGGGAGCACCCCGACCGCCTGGGCGTGCACCGTCGCGATATGCAGTTCACCGCTCTCCGCACCGCCCGCCGCGAGCGCGGCGCGGCGGGCCTGCCGGGCGCTGCGGACGGCGAGTTGGGCGTGCGGGAAGTAGGCCCGGCCCATCGCGGTCAGCCGTACGCCGCGGGTCATCCGCTCCAGCAGCGGGCCGCCGACCGTCCGCTCCAGCGCCTTGATCTGGTGCGAGAGCGCGGACTGGGTGACATGCAGCGCCTCGGCGGCGCGGGTGAAGGACTCCTGCTCCACGACCGCGACGAGGTACTCCATCTGCCGCAGACTCATGCCCGCCCCTCCCGGTGCCCTCGGCCCCTCATGCCGTGCCGCGCGGAATGCCCCGGCGCATGAAGGTTCTTCATCACCTCCATGGAAACATTGCCTTGGACTCATCACCGCAGGTGGGCGCAGTCTGAACGCATGAGTGAGACAGACCCGAACACGACGGACGTCATCGTCATCGGCGGCGGCACCGGCGGCTACAGCACCGCCCTGCGCGCCGCGTCCCTGGGGCTGCGGGTGGTGCTGGCCGAACGCGAGCTGATCGGCGGCACCTGTCTGCACCGCGGCTGCATCCCCAGCAAGGCCATGCTGCACGCGGCCGAGCTGGTGGACGGCATCGCGGAGGCCCGCGAGCGGTGGGGCGTCAAGGCCACCGTCGACTCCCTGGACTGGCCGGCCCTGGTGGCCACCCGCGACGCCATCGTCGCCCGCAACCACCAGGGCGTGGCCGGGCACTTGCGGACGGCGGGGGTGCGGGTCCTCAAGGGCAGCGCGCGGCTGACCGGGCCCCGTACGGTCCATGTCGAGGACGCCGGGGAGTTCACCGCGCGGCGCGGCATCGTGCTGGCCACCGGCTCTCGGCCGAGGATGCTGCCGGGCCTGGCCGCCGACGGCCGACGGGTGGTGACCAGCGACGACGCACTGTTCGCGGCCGGACTTCCGGCATCCGTCCTCGTCCTGGGCGGCGGGGCGATCGGCGTCGAGTACGCGTCCTTCCACCGCTCCATGGGGGCCGAGGTCACCCTCGTCGAGGCGGCCGGGCGGCTGCTTCCGATGGAGGACGAGGATGTCGGCCGCCATCTGGCGCGCGGGCTGAAGAAGCGCGGTATCGCGGTCCGTACGGGCTCGACGCTCACCGGCACCGAGCTGCTGCCGGACGGGGTACGGGCCACCGTGCGCACCCCGAAGGGCGAGGAGCTGGTGATCGAGGCCGAGCGGCTGCTGGTCGCGGTGGGGCGAGCCCCGGTGACGGACGGGCTGGAGCTGGCGGCGGCCGGGCTGGCGGCGGACGAGCGGGGGTTCGTCGCACCGGCGGACTGGTCACGGCTGGAGACCGCGGTCCCCGGCATCCATGTGGTCGGCGATCTGCTGCCGCCGCCGTCCCCGGGGCTGGCCCATGCGTCCTTCGCGGAGGGCCTGTTGGTGGCCGAGACGCTGGCGGGGCTGCCGTCGCGGGCGGTGGACTACGCGACCGTGCCGCGGGTGACGTACTCCGCACCGCAGACCGCGTCGGTCGGCCGGACCGAGGCCGAGGCGCGCGCCGCCGGCGTGGACATCAAGGTGAACACCATGCCACTGGCTGCCACCGCCAAGGGCATGGTGCACGGCCAGGGCGGGATGGTGAAGGTGATCGCGACGGCGGACGGTGCGGGCGGCGATTGGGGTCTCCCCTGCTCGAACGAAGTTGAGAGCTTGGGGAACACCGGCACGGTGCTCGGGGTCCATCTCGTCGGACCGCACGTCTCGGAGATGATCGCGGAGAGCCAGCTGATCGTGGGCTGGGACGCCGAACCGGCCGATGTCGCCCAGCACATCCACGCCCATCCGACGCTGTCGGAAGCGGTCGGCGAGGCGTTTCTGACGCTGGCGGGGCGGGGGCTGCACCAGCACTGAGCGGGCCGGGGCCGCGACCGAAATTCGGTTGCGGTCCCGCGCCGGGCTGACAGCATGGCCGCGTACGACGGTTTGTTTCCCTGAGCAAGGAGCACGGAATGCGCGGATTCCTCGGAACTACTCATCGCCCCCACCGGACGACAGTTCTTGAGGAAATCACCTTCCATGCTTCCTTCGCGCACCCTGAACATCGGGATTCTCGCCCACGTCGACGCGGGTAAGACCAGCCTCACCGAGCGGCTGCTGTTCGACACCGGCGCCATCGGCCGGCTCGGCAGCGTCGACGCCGGTGACACCCGCACGGACACCGGTGAGCTGGAGCGGCAGCGCGGTATCACCATCCGCTCCGCCGTCGCCTCCTTCACCGTCGGCGGCACCCAGGTCAATCTTCTCGACACCCCCGGCCACTCCGATTTCATCGCCGAGGTCGAGCGCGCGCTCGGGGTGCTCGACGGCGCAGTGCTGCTGCTGTCCGCGGTGGAGGGCGTCCAGGCCAGGACCCGGGTGCTGATGAAGACACTGCGGCGGCTGCGGCTGCCCACCCTGGTCTTCATCAACAAGATCGACCGGGCCGGCGCCCGCGGCGAGCCGCTGCTCGCCGACATCCGCCGGCTGCTGGCGCCGGTCGCCGTCCCGATGACGTCCGTGACGGGCCTGGGCACCGCGCGGGCCGCGTCCGTGCCGTACGCCCTGGAGGACCCGACGGTCCGCGAACGGATCGCGGAAGTCGTCGCCGAGGCCGATGAGTCGATCCTGGATCTGCTGGTCAGCCGGCTCCCGGGCGGGCCGGACGCGGGCGACGGCGGGCCGCCGCTGACCGCGGACCGGCTCCGTGCGGCGCTGGCCGCCCGGACCGCCGACGGCTCACTGCACCCGGTGTACTTCGGCTCCGCCCTCGGCGGCCAGGGCGTCGGCGCGCTCCTCGACGGTATGGTCCGGCTGATCCCGCCCGCACCGGCCGGTGCGGGCACCGAGCCGCGGGGCACGGTCTTCGCCGTCCATCAGCCGCCGCACGGCGAGCGGACGGCGTACCTCCGGCTCTACGCGGGCGAGTTGCGGCCACGGCAGCAGATCACCCTCCACCGGCCCGGCACGGACGGCACCGACGGCACCCTGACCGGCCGGATCACCGCCCTCCAGGTCGTCGGCCGGCCGCCCGGCGACGACGGGCCGCTCACCCCGGGCCATATCGCGGTGCTCCGCGGGCTGCCCGGCATCCGCACCGGTGACCGTCTCGGCCTGCCCGGCGACGGCCCCGCGGGCGCCGCGCTGTTCCCCTCCCCCACCCTCGAAACCCTGGTCCGGGCCCGCGTCCCGGCGCAGGCCGCCGCACTGCGCACCGCACTGCTGACGCTCGCCGACCAGGACCCGCTGCTCCAGGTCCGCCCGGCGCCCGGCGGTGCCACCTCGGTGCTGCTGCACGGCGAGGTGCAGAAGGAGATCCTGGCCGCCACCCTGCACCAGGAGCACGGCATCGAGGCCGAGTTCGCGCCGAGCCGGGTGGTGTGTGTCGAGCGGCCGTGCGGGGTCGGCGAGGCGTGCGAGGAGATCGCCCGGCACGGCCACACCGGGCCCTGGGCCACGGTCGGACTCCGGGTCGAGCCGGGCGCCCCGCACTCCGGCCCGGTCTTCGCCTACGAGACCGAACTGGGCGCCCTGCCGCACGGCTTCCACCAGGCCATCGAGGAGACGGTGCAGGCGACCCTGCGGCACGGACCGCGCGGTCTGGCGGTGACGGACTGCCGGGTGGTGCTGACCCGGTCCGGTTTCGTCGGCCCGCTCAGCACCGCCGGGGACTTCCGTACGGTCACTCCCCGGGTGCTGCGGCGCGCCCTGGAGCGGGCCGGTACCCGGGTCCACGAGCCGTATCACGCCTTCGAGGCGGAGATCCCGCTCGCCGCGCTGGCGCCGGTGACCGCCCGTCTCGCGGCGCTGGGCGCCGAGTTCGCCGAGACCATCGGCGGCCGGCACACCTGGCTGGTCAGCGGGGTCCTCCCGGCGCGCCATGTCCAGGAGTTCCAGGGGCTGTTGCCCGGTCTGACGCACGGCGAGGGGGTGTGGACCTCCGCTCCTTCGGGCGATCGTCCGGTGCGGGGGAACGCGGCACCGTAGGAGAGCGGGTCCAGGTGAGGCGGCGGCCGCCGGGCGGGAGCGGGCCGGGGCACCATGGCCCTTCCGTCGCGCGCGGCCCGGCTCAGCGCTCCGTCAGGACGTAATCCACCTGGCCGAACCGGATGTGGTCCCCGGGGCCGACCGGCACCTCGCCCACCACCCGGCGGCCGTTGACGCAGGTGCCGTTGGTGGAGCCGAGGTCACGCAGCAGCCAGCCCTTGCCGGCGCTGCGGAGTTCGGCGTGCGCACGGGAGACCGTCTCGTGGTTGAGGCGCAGACCGGAACCGGGAGCCCGCCCTATGAGCAGCGGGAGCGGGCCCGGCTCGGGCAGCAGCAGCTTCGGCAGCCGCTCCGTACGCCAGGCGCGGCGCACCCGGAGGTGGAAGGCGGACGCCCGGCCCACCATCCGCAGCACCACGCCCTGGACCTTGCCGCGGCTCGCCAAGTCAGCGGTGACCAGATCGAGTTCGGACTGCTGTTGAGCGGTCAGGACGAGTTCCAGGCGCCGCAGGAAAGTGTCCTGGGACAACCGTCCCTGCGCCGCGCCGTCACGCAGCAGGTCGAGGGCGCGTTCCCGGTCGGCGTCCGACGGCCGCGCCGGACGCGCAGGGAACTCGAGCGAAGTCATACCGGGATTCTCCGGCCACCGCGAGCCGCTGTCCAGGCGATGTGGCTGCGCAGAGCGCTGCGGCGGGCCCCTGACCTCGCCGGAACGGCCCAGCGGATGGCGCGATGTGGCGCCGCATCGCCACGTCGGACTGTCGGGCGGCGCGGCGGCGTGCTTTCGTCGGGGACCGGGACCGAACGAAGGAGGACGGCCGTGCTGTTCGAGGTGTGGGCGCCACAGGCCGGGCGGGTCGCTCTCCAGTGGGCGGGGGACCGGGCGGGCGAGCCGCCGGTCCCGATGGAGCGCGAACCCGGCCGCGCGGGCTGGTGGCGGGCCGAGGCGCCGGCCCGGGACGGGGACCGGTACGCCTTCCGGCTGGACGACCGGCCGCCGCTGCCCGATCCGCGGGCCGCCCGGCTGCCGCAGGGCCCCGGCGGGCCCGCCGCGGTCGTCGTACACGACCGGTTCGACTGGCGGCATCCGTGGCCGGGCCGCCCGCTGCCCGGTGCGGTCCTCTACGAACTGCACATCGGGACGTACACCCCCGAGGGCACCTTCGACGCCGCCGCCGCGCGGCTGCGCCACCTCGCCGACCTGGGCATCACCCATATCTCCCTGATGCCGGTCTGCCCGTTCCCCGGCACCCATGGGTGGGGCTACGACGGGGTCGCGCCCTGGGCGGTGCACGAACCGTACGGCGGGCCGGACGGGCTCAAGCGGTTCGTGGACGCGGCGCACGGGCACGGGCTGGGGGTCGTGCTCGACGTGGTGCACAACCACCTCGGCCCGTCGGGCAACCCTCTCCCGGCGTTCGGGCCGTACTTCACCGACACCCATCGGACCCCGTGGGGCGCGGCGGTCAATCTCGACGCCCCCGGTTCCGACGAGGTGCGCGCCTACTTCCTCGCCAGTGCGCTCTCCTGGCTGCGCGACTACCGGCTCGACGGACTGCGGCTGGACGCCGTGCACGCACTGCACGACAACCGCTCCCCGCACTTCCTGGCCGCGCTGTCCGCCGCCGTCGACGCGCTGGCCCGGCGGCTGGGGCGCCCGCTGTTCCTGGTCGCCGAGTCCGATCTCAACGATCCGCGCACCACCGCGCCCCGGGCGGACGGCGGGCACGGGCTGCACGCCCAGTGGAACGACGACTTCCACCACGCCCTGCACACCGCGCTCACCGGCGAATCCCAGGGCTATTACGCGGACTTCGCGCGGGCCCCGCTCGCCGCCCTCGCCAAGACGCTGACCGGCGGCTTCTTCCACGACGGTACGCACTCCGCCTTCCGCGGCCGGCGGCACGGCGCACCGCTCGATCTGCGGGTGACCCCCGCGTACCGGCTGCTGGCCTACGCCCAGACACACGACCAGATCGGCAACCGCGCGCTCGGCGACCGGCTCGCCGCCGGGCTCTCCCCCGGACTGCTCGCCTGCGCCGCCACGCTGGTGCTGTGCGCGCCGTTCACCCCGATGCTGTTCATGGGCGAGGAGTGGGGCGCGACCACCCCGTGGCAGTACTTCACCGATCACCAGGACCCGGAGCTGGCGGAGGCCGTACGGGAGGGGCGGCGGCGCGAGTTCACCGCGCACGAGTGGGCCGGTGACGCCGGGGACTGGCCCGACCCGCAGGACCCGGCGACCCGCGACCGCTGCGTCCTGGACTGGACCGAACCGGCCCGGGAGCCGCACACCGCCCTGCTGGCCTGGCATCGCACCCTGCTGACGCTCCGTCATGAGCTGCCCCCGCTGACCGACCCGGACCCGCGGCACACCGCCGTCCACTACGACGAGGCGGCCCGCTGGCTCCTGCTGCGGCGCGGCCCGCTACGGGTGGCGGTCAATCTCGCGCCGGACACCACGGCCGCCGTCCCGGTCGGCGACGACGACGGCGGCGGGGCCGGACTCCAGGCCCTGGCCGGCTGGCCCGGCGCCCGGCTCCCCGACGCGGACGGGGTGCTGCGCCTGCCGCCGGAATCGGCGGTGGTGCTGGGGCCCTGAGGGGAGTCCCGTCATCCCTGGCGGGCGCAGCCCTGGAGCGGTGTCGCTCAGTGCGAGAACTCCGAGACGAACGCCGCGCAGAAGGCCTCCAGATCGGCCGGCTTCCGGCTGGTGATCAGGGTGTTCGGGCCGGCGGTGCAGATCTTGACCTGCTCGTCGACCCAGGTACCGCCCGCGTTACGGATGTCGGTCCGCAGGCTCGGCCAGGAGGTCAGTGTGCGGCCCCGCACCACATCGGCCTCGATCAGCGTCCACGGCGCATGGCAGATCGCGGCCACCGGCCGTCCGGCGTCGAAGAAGGACTTGATGAACGCCACGGCCCGCCGGTCCAGCCGCAGGGCGTCCGGGTTGGCGACCCCGCCGGGCAGCACCAGCCCGTCGAAGTCCGCCGCGGTCGCCTCGTCCACCGTCAGATCGACGGGGAAGGTGTCCGCCTTGTCGAGGTGGTGGTACGCCTGCACCTTGCCCGTGTGGGTGGAGACCAGCGTCGGGCCGCCGCCCGCGTCGGTCACCGCCTGCCACGGCCGGGTCAGCTCGACCTCTTCGGTGCCCTCCGGAGCCACCAGAAACGCCGCCTGCATACCGAGCTCACGTCCCTTCGTCGGGTCGCGAAGCGGGGAGGGGCCCCGCTCCCACACCTCTCGACCATAACGGCCCACCGGGCCCTCGCTCATCCGCGGGACGGGGCGGTGTTCCCGGCCCCGGGCGGCCCGGTGCACAGCTGCCGCCGCCGGTCGGCCGCGCCGTCCACCGGCCGCCCGAAACCGCTGGTCAGACGGGCCGGCCGGTCTCCCGAGTGTCCATCACCGGGCCCGCTGCTGGACACTGTGTCCATGCCCCTGCATATCTCCGACCTGCTCGCCCGGCCCGATCTCCGGCTGTCGGTCACCTACGACGTGCCGCCGCGGCTGCTGGCCCGCACCATCGAAGCGGCGACGGTCTCGGACCTCCCGGCGCCGGGAAAGTGGCTCCAGGGCGGCGAACTCCTCATGACCATCGGCCTGTTGCTGCCGCAGGAGCCGGCCACATGCCGGGCATACGTGCGGGACGTGGCCGAGGGCGGGGCGGCCTGTCTGGCGCTCGGGCTGGGGCAGGGGCTGCCGTACCAGGAGGCGCCGGAACCGCTGGTGACCGCGGCCGGGGAGGCCGGGCTGCCGCTGCTGACGGTGCCGGACGGGGTGCCGTTCATCGCCGTCACCAAGGCGGTCTTCGAGGCCCGGGCCGAGGAGCAGCGGGACCGGCTTCAGCGGGCGTTCGCGACCCAGCGGCGGCTGACGGCCGCGGCGACCGGCGACGGGCTGCGGCCGATGCTGGCGGAGTGGACTGCCGCCACCGGGGTCGGCGCGGCGGTGTTCGACCCGCTGGGGCGGCTGCTCGCGGCGGGTGAGCGGGCGCAGCGGACGCCGCCGGCACCGGCCCGGGACCTGCTCGAACGGGTCGCCGCGCGCGGACTGCGCGGCAGCGCGTCCAGCACGGCCGCCGGGCAGCAGCTGGAGGTGCAGCCGCTGGGGGCGCGCCGGCTGCGCGGGCTGCTGCTGCTCACCGGCCGCCCGGACGACGCCGCCCGTTCGGTCGTTCCCGGCCTGGTCTCGCTGCTCTCGCTGGAGCTGGAGCGGCGTCACCTGCGCGATGAGCCGGAGCGCCGCCGCCGGTCGGCGCTGCTGTCGGAGCTGCTGGCGGAGGAGGATCCGGCCGCCGGGCGGGCCCGGGACATGCTGCGTTCGGTGGGGCTGACGGCCGAGCGGGTGCGCGGGGTCGTGGTGGCGGCGGAGGGTGGCGCGGGCGACCGTGGGACCTCCGCCGCGCCGGGGTCCGGGGCGGGGGCGGCGGACGGCGCCGCGCAGGAGATGGCCGCCGATCTGGCGCTGGCGATGCCCGGTGGCCTGGTCAGGGTGGTGGACGAGGCGCCGGGCGCGGTCATCGAGGCGGTGGTCGGCGAGGATCTGGACATCCGCGATGTGCTCGCCCGTTTCGCCCCGGGCTGCCCGGCCGGCATCGGCCCGGCCACCGCCCCCGAAGCGGTACGGGTATCCGTGCGCCAGGCGGCCGGCCTGCTCGCCGTCAGCCGGGCGAGCGGCGAGCCCGCGGAGGCCCGGCAGAGCCAGGCCAGCCGACTGCTGCTCGACCTGGGCGACCGCCGGACGCTGCACGGCTACGCCGACACCGTGCTCGGCCCGCTCGATCTCGCGGACAACGGCGAGGAGTTGACCGCCACCCTCGCGGCCTGGCTGGAGACCGGCGGCGCCTGGGACGCCACCAGCCGGCGCCTCGGCGTCCACCGGCACACCGTCCGCAACCGCCTCGACAAGGCCATGGACCTCACCGGCCGCCGCCTCGACGACCCCGACGACCGCTTCGACCTGTGGCTGGCCACCCGCATCCGCCGCGGCGACGCCGCCCCCACCGGCACCGACGGCCGGCCGGCACCGCCCTCAGGGCGGTGATGCGGGGCACCTCCCCTTAGGGGGTGTCCTAGGGGGTGTCCGCAGGGGGTGTCCGCGCTTCACTCTCGCGCCCGCACCGTCTTTACTTCGATGATGACCTACGAGATCCGCACCCCCACGCCCGGCGCCGCCGGGCCCGCCGCCGGCTCCTCGCACGGCGGCGGTCGCGGCAGGTTGGTGGCCGTCAGCGATCTGCACGTCCGCTACAAGGAGAACCGCGACATCGTCGAGGGGCTGAGGCCCGAGTCCGACGACGACTGGCTGCTGGTCGCCGGCGACGTCGGGGAGTTCGTCTCCGACATCCGCTGGGCGCTGTCACTGCTCAGCAGCCGGTTCGCCCAGGTGGTGTGGGTGCCCGGCAATCACGAGCTGTGGACCCCGGCCCAGGACCCGGTGCAGCTGCGCGGCGTGGAACGCTATGAGCATCTGGTGGACATCTGCCGGGAATTGGGCGTGCTCACCCCCGAGGACCCCTACCCGGTGTGGGAAGGCGCCGGCGGTCCCGTCGTCATCGCACCGCTGTTCCTCCTCTACGACTACACCTTCCGGCAGCCGGGGACGACGTCCAAGAAGGAGGCGCTCGCCCGGGCCGAGAAGGCCGGGGTGGTCTGCACCGACGAGCACTTCCTGCACCCGGACCCGTATCCCACCCGGGAGGCGTGGTGCCGGGCGCGGGTGGCCGAAACCGAGGCCCGGCTCGCCGCCGTTCCGGAGGAGTTGCCCACGGTGCTCGTCAACCACTGGCCGGTGGTGCGCGAGCCCACCCGGCCCCTGTGGTACCCGGACTTCGCGCTGTGGTGCGGTACGGAGGCGACCGCGGACTGGCCGCGCCGCTTCCGTGCCGCCGCCGTCGTGTACGGCCATCTCCACATCCCGCGGCTGCTGACGCTGGACGGCGTGCCGCACCAGGAGGTCTCGCTCGGCTATCCGCGGGAATGGCAGCGCCGGGCCGCCGCGCCGGGCCGCCCGGTCCAGATCCTGCCCCAGCCGGCCACGGTCGCCTCCGGCACCCCCGGGAGCCCCGCATGATCGAGAAGCTGCTGCCGGCCCCGGTCAGGACCGCCGAGGCCTTCGAGGACGCGCCGCTGTCCGAGATGTTCCCCGAGGAGCGGGCGCAGGTGGCCAACGCCGTGCCCAAGCGGCAGCGGGAGTTCGGCACCGTACGCGGCTGCGCCCGCCGGGCCCTGGCCGAGCTGGGCTTCGCCCCCGCGCCGCTGATCCCCGGCCCCAACCGGGAGCCGCAGTGGCCGGACGGCGTCGTCGGCGCCATGACGCACTGCGCCGGCTACCGCGCCGTGGCGGTGGCCCGCGCGGGAGAGGTACGGACGATCGGCCTGGACGCGGAGCCCAATCTGCCGGTGAACGACCCCGGGGTGGTCGACCTCGTCACCCTCCCCGAGGAGCGCGCCCAGCTCCGCCGGCTGGCCGCGCTCCAGCCCGAAGTCTGCTGGGACCGCCTGGTGTTCAGCGCGAAGGAGAGCGTCTACAAGGCGTGGTACCCCCTCACCCGCCGCTGGCTCGACTTCGAGGAGGCGCTGCTCACCCTCGACCCGACGAACGCCACCTTCACCGCGCGGCTGCTCGTCCCCGGGCCGGTGGTCGACGGCAGGGAACTCACCGAGTTCAGCGGCCGGTGGCTCGTCGGTTCGGGGCTGGTGGTGACGGCGGTCGTGGAAATGGTGTGACGGTGCGGCCGCGGGGGCGGCAGGTGTCCCCGCGGCCCATCCGGTGTCAAATGACGCACCGGCAGCGGGGTACTCGTAGACCGTGGGGTATTTTTCATGGCCCGTCAGGACGTTGAAGGGTCATCAGCCCACTCATGCAAGAGCACTGCGACACCACCGGTGGGACCGCGCCCTCCGACACCGAGCTGGTCCGGCGTATCCGTGCGGCGGCCGAGCCCGGCGGCCGGCTGTCGGCCGGCCCGTATGGCGCCCCGGTTCCGGACGGCGAGGCCGGCGCGGGCGAGGAAGCCCTCAACGAGTTCCACCGCCGGCACTACGCCGCCGTACTGGCCTACGCCCGCGCCTGCTGCCGGTCCTCCCAGGCGGCGGCCGATCTGACCAAGGAAGCCATCAACGGCGTCCTGCACTCCCCCGGCCCGGAGGAGGCTTCCGACCCGGCCTGGCGGGACAGCCTGCTGGCGGCGGTGCGCCACACCGCCGCCGCCTGGCACCAGCACTCCCGGAACACCGAGCTGCGCGACGATTTCGCGTCCTGGCTGGCCGCCCAGCCGGGGGAAGGCCCCGGTCCCGCGGACGGCGACCGGCCGGCCCCGGCCGGCGCCGGCGGCGTGCCCACGGCCGGGATGAGCTTCTCGGGGACGGTCCCGTCCGCCGCGCCGGACCGGCCCCGGCGGACGTGGTTCTCACCGGCGCGGATCACCCTGCTCGCGGTCGCCGTGGCCGTCCTGGCCGGTGTCGCGATATCCGCCGGCCCGCTGTTCGGCCCGTCGCGGCACGCTGCCGAGGCCGGCGGCCCCGCACCCTCCGGACGCACGTCGGCGCCCGCTCCGGACCAGACGCCGTCCGCCCCGCCCAAGGGCTCGGCGAGCGCCTCCCGCTCGGCGTCCAGCTCCCCGGACCCCACCCGCAGCGCGGCCTCCAAGCATCCGAAGCCGCGGCACCCGTCGCCCGACAAGCCCTCGCGCTCCGCGAGCCCGGGCCACAAGACCAAACCGCCGGCGCACACCACCTCGCTGACCGACCGGCAGCCGGTCGCCACCAGCGACAGCTACGCGCCCGCGCGGCTGAACAGCAGCATCGACGGCCATCCGCTCACCATCCAGGGAGCCGTATACGCGCAGGGTCTGGGCGCGCACGCCGACAGCCAGATGCTCTACGACCTCGGCGGCTCCTGCTCCGCCCTCACCGTGGATGTGGGCGTCGATGACGAGGTGGGCGCGAACGGCTCCGTGGTCTTCCAGATCTACCGGGACAGCACCCTGGTCGCCGACAGCGGACTGATGACGGTCGACCAGCCCGCCAAGCGCCTCACCGCGGATCTCTCCGGCGGCAGCCAGCTGCGGCTCGTGGTCACCAACGGCGGCAACGGGAACAACTCCGACCACGCCGACTGGGGCGGCCCCCAGCTCACCTGCCGCTGATCCGGCCGCCCACGCCTCGTCAGGATCCTGACCGGCCCCTACCGGCCCTTGGTGACCGCGCTGAGGCCGCGGTCCAGGGCGGAGTCCGGGAGGAGTCGCGACAGCGTCGCAGCCGCCCACGCATCGGTGCCGACGCAGTAGCGGGTCCGGGGCCGCGGGGCGGTCAGCGCCCGGAAGACGGTACGTGCGAAGTCCTCCGGCCGGGTGTTGCTCGACTGCGCCCGCTGCTCATTCATCCGCAGGAACTGTTCGAAGGGCGCCCGGTAGCGGCCGGCGATGTCTTCGGGGGCCTTGTTCAGGATCTCCTCACCGGCCTCCCGCACCTTGTCCCAGATCGGGGTCGCGATCGCGCCCGGCTTCACGACCGAGACCGAGACGCCGAAGGGCCGCAGCTCGCGGCGGAACGCGTCGCTCATTCCCTCCTTCGCGAATTGCCCCGCCGCATAGGCGCCGAGGTAGGGCATCGCCACACTGCCCACACCCGAGGAGATGTTGACGATGCGCCCGCGGCTCCGGCGCAGCTGCGGCAGGAAAGCCTGGGTGACGGCGACCGTACCGACGACATTGGTGTCCAGCTGCTGTCGCAGCCGTTCGGGCGGCACACACTCCAGGGGTGCCGAGAGGCAGGTACCGGCGTTGTTCACCAGCGCCCACACGCCCTGCACGCCCACGGACTCGGCGACCTCCGCGGCAGCCGCCCGGAGGGACTCCTCACCGGTCACGTCCATGAGGACCGGCCGCAGCCGCGCGGAGGACGCCTCGGCACGCAGCCGCGCGCCGTCCTCGGTCCGGCGCACTCCGGCGAAGACGCGGAAGCCGCGCCGTTCCAGGTGGAGTGCGCAGTTCTTGCCGAGTCCGGAGGAGGCGCCGGTGATGACGACGGCGCGTCCGGCCGGATCCAGGAGCTTGGGCTGCCAGTTGAGCACTTCGTTCTCTTTCGGTGGTGGGGTATACCGCCTGGGCGACCGGTCAGGCGGAGGCGTCGGACACGTGGGACGCGTGGGACTCGGTTGACACCGCGGACAGCACGGTGCGTACGGACATATCGGCTATCTGGTGGGCGCGCGGTGCCGGAACGATTCCCTCGATGTAGCTGAAGTTCCAGGAGAGTTGGCCGTGACTGGTGATGGCGGTTGCCACGACGGCGCCCGTCACCGAGATGCCCGCGACGACCTGGGTACCGGAGACGCGCCAAGGGCCCACCCGGTCGGGGACGGCATAGCGGCCGAGATTGGAGAGGCACAGGTTGATCGGGCCCTGTTCGTCCATGTACCGCATGAAGGTGTCGTCATCGGCCGATGTCCTGGGCCCTGCCCGGTCCAGCAGGTTGACCAGGGCCAGGTGTTCCCCGCGCTGCCGGCGGTCCGACAGGTCGCGGCTGATGGCGCCGGCCATGGGCCACAGTGGCATGCCGGGCCGGTAGAGGACGCGGGAGGGGAGGGTGGCCGCATAGGTGCCGGCCTCACCGTAGGAGACGGCGGGGTCCAGTTCGGCGCGGAAGTCGAGCGGGGAACCGATCGAGAAGTGGGCCGGTTCCGGCGTCCCCGCCTCCAGGGCGACGGCGGTCACCATGGCGGCGGCCAGGGCTCCGTGCACCGTGACCTCGTGCCGCTTGCAGGCACCCACGAGCAGCTCCAGTTCCCCGGCGGTGAGGGACCTGTGCACCAGCCGGGTGCGCCGCCGGTCGAAGGGGACCGGCCGGCTCGGGACAATACGCCGTGGCCGCAGTCGACGGGCTTCCTCCTCATCACGCTCCATCAGGGCCGTGAGAGCGGCGGCGCCGGCCTCCCCCCGGTGTGGGCGCGGAAGCAGGTCTTCCGCGGCAGGCAGCGCCCGGTGTGACGTACCTGGCGGCTGCTCGCCGGTGCTCAGCCGCGCGGCGATGTCGACCCACTCCCCGAGCAGGGACAGGCCCGTCATGCCGTCGGCTATGCAGTGCGCTGCCGTGAAGAGCAGGTCGTGCACGTCCTCCCCGTGCTCCGCACCCTCCCGTGTGATCACGGCGGCCCGGACCAGGGGCCCGGTGCGCCAGTCCAGGCCCTCGGCGAGCTCGCGCTCGTCGACCTCGCGTTGCCAGCGCGCGTCGGCCCCGGCCTCTCCGGCCGGCACCTGGACGTGCCGCAGCGGAATCGGCCGCCCGCCCACCGGACGGAACGCGGGGGCCGCTCCCTCCTCGTCACCGCTGATCGCGACGCGCAGCAGCGGGTGCCGGGACTGGAGGATGTCCAGGGCGCGACGCAACAGGGGCAGCTCCAGGGCCCCGTGGACCCGGGTGCGGTTGACGCCGTGGAGCGGTGAGGTCCGGTCCGCGGTCCAGTACCAGCGCTCCAGGGGGCTCAGCTTCCGCCGGACGCGTGGTTCGGGGTCCGGGATGCCGGGGAAAGTGAGCGCTTCCTCCTGCTGGCGGACCAGTTCCTGCCGGGGCGTCAGCCGGAAGTAGTCGTCCCGGACCTGCCGGTGTTCGGGAGTGTCGGCCTGTTCGAGGTCGCTCATCGACCGGGACGCGGCGACCATGGCCCGGGTGCGGTCGCGGCGGCGGTCCTCGTACGTCCGCAGCGCGAGCGGCAGGTCGTCGCGCGCCCCGGGCTCGGCCAGGGTGTGGGCCAGGACCACGGCGTCTTCGATCGCCATGCCCGAACCCTGGCCGAGGGTGGTCAGCATGGGGTGCGCGGCGTCGCCGAGCAGGGTGACCGGACCGTCGCCCCAGCGTTCCAGGAAGGTGCGGTCGCGGGAGGGCACGGCGAGGATGTCCCCGGGTGGGGTGGCTTCGATCACGGCCGTCACCTCGTCGGCCCAGCCCGCGTAGGCCTGCGTGATCTCGCCCTTGGTGCCGTCCCAGGCGTGCGAGCGGTCGGCGGGCATGTTCATGGTGCCCCACCAGTAGTAGCGGCCGTGGCCGATGTCGATGAGGCCGAAGCGCTGTCCGCTGCCCCAGTAGTGGCGCACGCTGCCCGGGGCGAGGACGGGGTGGTCGAAGGGGACGATGCCGAGCCAGCAGACATAGCCGCTGTCCTGTGACGTCTCCGGCCCGACGAGCCGGGTGCGTACGGCCGAGTGGAATCCGTCGGCGCCCACGAGGATGTCGCCGTGCGCCGAACTCCCGTCCTCGAAGCGGACGGTGACGCCGGTGTCGTCGGTCTCGAAGCCGGTCGCGACGGCGCCCAGGTGGATGGGGCAGTCCGCGGCCGCGTCCAGCAGGGCCTCCTGAAGGTCCGAGCGGCTCAGGCAGACACTGGGCGCGCCGACCGTCTCGCAGACCTCTTTGAACGGCAGGTCCCTGATGTCCCGGCCGCGGTGGTCCATGACCGTGAAGGACTCCACGGCCTGGCCCCGCTTTTCCAGGCCGAGGTCGATGCCCAGCGTGCTGAGCGCGGTGAGGGCGTTGGACATGATCGACAGGCCGGAACCGGCGGCACGCAGCTCGGTGGCGCGCTCGTACACCGTCACGTCGATGCCGACCCGCCGGAGGGCGATGGCGCACGCCAGTCCGCCGATACCGGCTCCGATGACGATGGCCTGCACAGGCTGGTTCCTCCTGCTTTCCGGGCTTCTTGACATGGCGTCAGTTCTCCTCGTGGGATCGGGCGTGGGAGCCGGCCGGGCCGGCACCGATCAGGTCCGCGACCGTTTTCGCCACGTGGGCCACATACGGTTCTTCCATGATCGTGAGGTGGTCACCGGGCACGTCGATGACCTGGAGCGGGCCGTCGGTCATATCGCTCCAGCCGTTGGTCCGGTCCTCGTGGCGGCTTCCGGCGGCGCCGTGCATCGTGGCGAGGACGTCCGGCAGCGGCTCCATGGCGCGGATCAGGGTGACCCCCTGGCCGGCAGCCTCGGGCCGATAGTCCAGCGCCGCCTGCCAGTTCGCCTGATAGACGCGGAAGAGCCGGCGTATGACGGCGCCCGAACTGCCGGCCGGCAGCACACCCGCATCGGTCGCGAGACGGGCGATGAAGTCGAACTTCTCGTCCAGCGAGGACAGTTCGTCCGGGATGACCTCCATCGGGGAGTCGCCGCCGCGCTCCAGCCAGAGCAGTTCCCAGAAGAACCACCCCAGCAGCGCGTCGTCGTCGTGACGGTGGCGCTCTCCCTGGCTCAGCGCGGTGGTGTCCAGGAGCACCAGCCTGGCCACGTCCTCCCCCGATGCCCGCAGCCGCCGGGCGATCTCGAAGGCGACGAAGCCGCCGAAGGACCATCCGGCGATGGCGTACGGGCCGTATGGCTGCACCGTCCGCATCGCGGCGATATAGCTGTCCGCGATCTCCTCGACGGTGCGCAGCGGCCTGGTGCCGGGGTCCGCCCCGGCCGCCTGGAGCGCGTACAGCGGCTGATCGTCCGGGAGGTGCCGGGCGAAGCGTACGTAGCACAGGACGTTGCCGCCCATGGGATGGACCATGAACAGCGGCGTGCGGGTGCCCTCCGGCCGGATCGGCACCAGAGGGTCGTACGCGGCGACCGCGCCGCCTGCGCGCAGCCGCGCGGCGAGCCCGGCCACGGTGGGGGTGGCGATGAACTCCGCCAGCGGGATGTTCACCTCGTAGCGCTGCTCGATCCGGACCACCAGCCGCATCGCGGTGAGTGAGGTGCCGCCCAGGTCGAAGAGGCTGTCGCGCACGCCGACGGCGGGCAACTGCAGCAGGTCCGCCAGCATCTCCGCCACGCCACGTTCGTAGGCGTCGCCCGGCCCGGACCCGGCGACTTCGGCGGTGGCGGTGAGCGGGAGCCCGCGCAGGGCGGCGTCGTCCCGCTTCCCGCTGGGGGTCAGCGGCAGCTGCGTCACCCATTGCAGATGGGAGGGGACCATGTGGTCGGGCAGCGTGGTGCGCAGCTGCCGGCGGATACCGGCCAGATCCGCGGCGGTGCCGTCGCCGACGAGGAAGGCCGCGAGGAGACTCTCGCCGTTCTCGTGCCGCCGGGCCACCACCGCGACATCGCGCAGGCCCGGGTACTGCCCGGCGAGATCGGTGACGGCCAGCTCCACCTCGGCGAGTTCGACGCGGAAGCCGCGCACCTTGACCTGTGTGTCGGCCCGGCCGGCGTACGCGATCGTCCCGTCGGCCAGCACCAGGCCGAGGTCCCCGGTGTCGTACAGCCGGTGGCCCTCGTCCGCGAAGGGATGCGCGACGAAGCGTTCCTTGGTGAGGTCGGGGCGGCCTTCGTAGCCGTCGGCCAGGCAGCTGCCGCCGAGGTAGATGGTGCCGCGCGCGCCGGCGGGCACCGGGCGCAGCCGGTCGTCCAGCACATGTGCCTCGGCGCCGTCGACGGGGCGTCCGATCGGGGGCAGCATGGGGAACGCGGCCGGGTCCCCGGTCATGGTCCAGGCGGTGGCGACATGGGTCTCCGTCGGCCCGTACTGGTTCTCCAGGACGGCGCCCGGGAGTGCGGCGCACAGCCTGCGGATCTCCTGGGTGACGCGCAGCTGTTCGCCGGAGGAGATCAGCACCCGGAGGGCACTCGGGGTGATGTGCAACGCCTGGGCGGTTTCGGCCAGTTGCTGGAGCGCCACATAGGGCAGGAAGATCCGCTCGATGCCCGCGCGGTCGATCAGCCGCAGCAGCTCCGGCATATCGCGCCGCTCGGCGTCGCTCACCAGATGCAGCGTGCCGCCGGAGCACAGGGTGGAGAAGATCTCCTGGAAGGAGACGTCGAAGCTCAGCGGCGCGTACTGGAGGGTGACGCCGCCGACGGCGCCGCTGGTGGCCCGGGTCTGCCAGGCCACCAGACCGGCCAGGGAGCGGTGCGGCATGGCCACGCCCTTGGGCGTGCCGGTGGAGCCCGAGGTGAACAGGACATAGGCGGTGTTGTCGGCGGGGATCTCTGCCGGAGGGTCCGCGAGGGGGCCGGTGGCCGGCCCGGTGACCGACTCGGCGGGCAGCACCAGCGACGGGTCGCCGACGAGATGGGCATGGGGAGCGTGTGCGATGACGCGGAAGGGCCGGGCCTGTTCCAGCATCGCGGCCAGCCGCTGGGCGGGGTAGCCGACATCCAGCGGCAGCACGGCGCAGCCGGCCCGCAGCACACCCAGGATCACCGCGATCGTCTGCGGTGCGCGGTCCATCGCGATCCCGATCCGGGCACGGGGCGGGGCACCGAGCGCGCACAGCTGCCCGGCCACCCGGTCGGCCGCCTCGGCCAGCCGTGCGTAGCTCCACCGCTCCTCCCCCCTCGCCAGGGCCGTCGCGTCCGGGGTGTGGGCAGCCTGCCACGTGAAGCGTTCGACGACGCCGGGCAGGGGCGTGGCAGGGGCGAGGACCGGCCGGTCGGCGAGGAAGGCGAAGCCGGGCTCCGCCTGCGGGTCCGCCACCATCCTCCGCAGGATCTTCCGGTAGCCGTCGGCGAAGAGGCGGGCCTGGTCGGCGGAGAATCCGTCACCGTCGCAGTCGATCCGCAGCCACACGCGTCCGCCGTCCGGTTCGGTGACCGCGTTCACCAGGAGCCGGAAGCCGGTCTCTTCCCAGGTGCGGAACTCCCGCAGCCGCACGCCCGGCAGGCCGAGGACCTCGTTCAGCTGGTGGAAGTGCACATAGTTGAAGGCGGTGTCCAGGACGGGGCCGCCGTGGTCCTCCTGGATGGCACTCAGTGGGTAGCGGCGGTGAGGGTGGCCGTCCTGTTCCTGCCGGAAGGCCTCGCGCGCCACGTCCAGCCATGCGGCCTGCGCCACGTCGAGACGCAGCGGGACCGTGTTCAGGAAGAGCCCGGCGGTGCGTTCCGCGTGGGCGAGCTCGGGCCGTCCGTGGGTGATCAGTCCGGTGGTCACGTCGTGGGTGCCGTCAGCCCCGGCAGACCCGTCGAGCATGGCCAGCGTCAGGCAGTGCGCCGCGAAGAGCACGGACTTCATGGGCAGGTGGTGTGCGGAGGCGAACTGCCGTACCTGTGCGACCAGGTCGTCGGCCAGGTCGGCGCGGTACACGGCCGGCTCGTGGCCGGTGCCGGGCAGATGCGGCCGGAACGCTTCGATCTGCAGGGGTTCGCAGCCGGCCAGCTTCTCCTTCCAGTACTGCCGGGTCTCCGCGGACCCGAGGGCGGCCAGCTCCTCCTGTACGTGGCAGGCCGGCGAGGGCGATGCCGTGCCGTCGACGGGGCCGATGCCCAGCCCCAAGCCGTGCGCGTAGTCCTGGAGGAGTTCCTGAAGGAGGTTCGCCACGCTGCCGCCGTCGAGCAGTGCGTGGTGGAAGCTGAGGACCAGGTCGACGGCCTCGGGCCGGACGTGTGCCCGGCAGAGGTACAGCGGCGCCCGTTCGAAGACGTAGGGGTGACAGCGGCGTTCCTCGATGTGCGCGCGGACCTCGGCGTCGGCCGCGGCGCTGTCGAGCGCGCGCAGATCGACGATGTCCAGGCCACCGGGCGCCTGAGAGCGGACGATCTGCATCGGCTCGGAGCAGCCCACCAGGTCGAAGGCGGAGCGGAGCGCCGGATGCCGTGCCACCAGTCCCTCGAAAGACCGCCGGAACGCGTCCTCGTCCCAGGGGAGTTCGAGGGTGTACTGGAAGACGTCCTTGTACGTGGCGGAGTTCTCGTGCTTGCGGCTGTCGTAGAGCAGGCCGAGCTGGAGCCGGGTGAGCGGCCAGGCGTCCTCGGCGCCTTCCAGACGGGCCCGGTCCACGCCGGACACCAGGGCGAACGGGGCGAGGGCCGCAGCGTTCCCCGGCGCTGTCAGGCTCTCGACGCATGCGGCCAGCCCCGAGACCGTCGGGTTGCGGAGGAGGTCGGTGAGGGAGAAGCGCAGGCCCCGCGCCTCGGCCTCGGCACGCACCTTGAGCATGAGGATCGAGTCCCCGCCGAGCGCGAAGTAGTCGTCCTGGATGCCGACGGTCTCCCGGCCCAGCACCCTGGCCCAGATCTCCATCAGGGCGGCCTCGATGGGGTTGTGCGGCTGCCCGCCGGTGGCCGGGGTCATGGTGTCCTGGAGCGGGGGCAGCGCACGGCGATCGGCCTTTCCGTTGGGGGTCAGCGGAAGGGCGTCGATCCGTACGAAGCCGGCCGGGATCATGAACGCCGGCAGCGTCCGCGCGAGCAGTCCGCGCAGCGTCGCGGGGTCGATGGCGGCGTCGGCGACGTAGTAACCGGCGAGATGGGTGCCGCGCGCGGCGGTGGTGTGGTCGACGACGAGGGCGTCGCGGACGCCGGGGACCGCGCACAGGGCGCCCGCCACCTCACCCAGCTCCACCCGGTTTCCCCGGATCTTGACCTGGCCGTCGATCCGCCCGAGGTACTCCAGGGTCCCGTCCGCCAGCCATCGTGCGAGGTCGCCGGTGCGGTAGAGGCGGTCGCCCGGCAGGAACGGGTCGGCGATGAACTTCTCGGCGGTCAGTTCCGGGCGGTCCAGATAGCCCCGGGCGACACCCGCTCCACCGATGCACAGCTCACCGGCGACGCCCACCGGCTGCGGCAGATCGTCGGCTCCCAGTACGTACAGCCGGGTGTTGTCGATCGGCCGGCCGATCGGGACCCGTGCGACGGTCCGGGCGGGATCGGCCGGGCAGTCGTAGTACGAGACGTCGACCGTGGCCTCGGTCGGTCCGTACAGGTTCACCAGCCGTACGGGGCACTCCGCGCCGGGTGTGCCGGATATGCCGGACATACCGAAGATGCTGTTGAACTGCTCGACCCGTGCCGGTGGCAGGGCCTCGCCGCTGCAGAAGACGTACCGCAAGGAACTCACGTCCTCGCGCCCCTCGGGTATCGCCTGGAGCAGGTCGAGGAACGGGCCGAGCATCGAGGGCACGAAGTGCACGGCGCTGACCCGCTGTTCCCGTATGGTCCGCAGGATCTCCCGCGGATCCTGCTGGCCGCCGGGCGGCAACAGGGCCACCGCGGCGCCCTCGACGGCCCACCAGAACAGCTCCCACACCGAGACATCGAAGGAGACCGGCGTCTTCTGCAGCAAGACATCGTTGTCTCCCAAGGGATAGCGACGCTGCATCCACGCGAGGCGGTTGACCACGCTGTGGTGCTCCACCATCACGCCCTTGGGCCGGCCGGTCGAGCCGGAGGTGTAGATGACATAGGCCAGATCGCGGGAGCCGGCGAGCGGCGGGAGCGGGGCACCGCTGCCGTGCAGCAGCTCCTCGACGTGCCGCACCGTCGCCCCGTCGGCCACACCCGTGGTGGGGCCGTCGCCGTCCACGATCACCACCTTGGCGCGGCTGTCCGCCAGCAGGAACCGCACCCGTTCGGCCGGGTAGCCGGGGTCCACCGGTACGTAGGCGCCACCGGCCTTCAGCGTGCCGAGGAGCGCCACCAGCAGCCAGGGCCCCCGCTCCATCATCACCGCGACCCGGTCGTCCGGGCCGACGCCCTCGTCCCGCAGGGCACGGGCGACCCGGTTGGCCCGCTCGTTCAGTTCGGCGTAGGTCAGGGTCTCGCCCGTGGCGCCGACGACGGCGATCTGCCCGGGGCGGCGGGCGGCCTGCCCCTCGAACAGGCCGTGGAGCGTGGCCTCGTCCGCATAGGGCACCGTCGGACCGTGGCTGCGCACCGCGGTGAGGTCCTCGTATTCGGCGGGCTCCAGCATCGGGACGGCCGACGCGGGCCGGTCCAGCATGTCCACGCCGTGCTCGATCAGTGTCCTGAGGTGGCCGGCGACCGAGGCGATGGGCAGGTCCTCGTCGAAGACGTCGAGGGCGTAGTCCAGGTCGATGTGGATGTCGGCCGTGTCGTCGAAGGCGCACACCATGACGCCCAGGGCGTCCTGTTCGTGCGACGGGGCCATCATGGCCGTCTGCCGTTCGACTCCCGGTATCGGTGCCGGCCGCGGCCAGTGCAGGTAGGAGACCGTCACATCGAAGAGCTGGCGGGGGCCGGCCGACGTGGGCAGTTCACGCAGGACGTCGCCCAGCGACAGCCGTTCGTGGCGCCTTAGCGCACGGGTCGCGTTCTGGGTGTCGGCGACCAGCTCCCGCACCGTCCGCCCGCCGTGTGCCGCGACCCGCAGCGGAAGGGTGTTGGCGAACTGGCCGAGGACGTCCTTGTGGTGGTCCTCCGGCCGGTTGAGGAAGGGAATGCCGAGGACCGCCTCCTCGCTGCGGTGCAGCCGCGTCAGCCAGGTGCCGAACATGGCGGTGAGGTACGCGAACGGGGAGAGGCCGGCGGCGCGGACGCGGTCGACGAGCCGGCCCTCGAAGACGAACGAGTGGCGGCCGCGCCCGCTGCCGTCCGCCGTGCGCGGGAAGAGCGCGGGCGCCACACCGGCGAGGGCTTCCCGGTGGAAGGCACGGTCCCGCTCGCTGTCGGCGCCGCCCCGGTAGGCGGCTTCCTCCTCGACGAACGCGAGGTAGGAGGACGGCTCTCGACGGGCGGTGGACTCCCGGCCGGCACCCGTGGCCCGCGCGAAGTCGTCGAGAATCTCGTGGCTCAGCCGGTCGACGGTCCAGCCGTCGGCGATGATGTGGTGCGCCTTGATGTGCAGATGCGTGACGTCCGGGCTCTCCACCAGGAGGGTGGCTTCGACCAGCGTGCCGCCGTCCGTGAGCGGCAGTGCCGTCGCCATCGAGCGCCGCATCCACTCGACGCACGCGATGTCCGGTTCAGGCTCTTGACCGAGGTCGACCCTGCTGACCCGGACGCTCTCGCCCGCCACCCACTGGAAAGGCTCCCCCGCGTTCTCGCCGAACCGCATCCGGAAGGTCGCGTGGCGGTACAGCGCGCGCTCGGCGCAGTCGGCGAGCGCGTCATGGTCGACGCCGCCGCGCAGACGTTCGTGGAGGACGCAGTTGAACTGCGGTGATTCCGGAGCCTGTAACCCGGCGGCCCAGATATCCCGTTGATACGCCGTCAGCGGACTCGTGGGGTCTTTGTCCACCCGCACCTGCGTTCCATGGAGAGCTGCGCCGGCAGCCGCGGTCCTCTTCATGATCGACATCATGACTACCCGCGAGTAAAAACCCAGCAAATCCGGATGGCGACGGGGCAGAAGGGGATGAAATCGCGCCAAGGGCTGCGAGCGTCCCTCCGCAGCACATATCAAACCCGGCAGTTCGGCGATCCACCGGAGTGGTCCGTTCCGTCGGCCGGAGTGAGACGCTCCTTTACGGCCTCGCCGCACCACCCGGAAAGTTGTCCGAATCCATGGCATTCACGGCGGCGCCTCCCGGCGGCTCCCCGAGGCCCACCGACCTGGGAAGCTGCCGGAGGTGGCTGCGGGAACGCATCAGCCGGCCGTGTCGATCACCGCTCTCAGCCCTCGTCGGGGGTCAGCCGCAGCGAGATCGAGTTGATGCAGTACCGCTGGTCGGTGGGGGTGGGGTACCCCTCGCCCTCGAAGACGTGCCCCAGGTGCGAGCCGCAGCGGGCGCACCGTACTTCGGTCCGCACCATGCCGTGGGAGTTGTCGGGGATGAGCTCCACGGCGTCCGAGTCGCGGGCGTCGTAGAAGGACGGCCAGCCGCAGTGGCTCTCGAACTTGGTGTCGGAGCGGAAGAGCTCGGCACCGCAGGCTCGGCAGGAGTAGACACCCTCGGTCTTGGTGTCGGTGTATTCGCCGACGAAGGCGGGCTCGGTGCCGGCCTGGCGGAGCACCTGATACTCCGCGGGGCTCAGCTCGGCGCGCCACTGCTCGTCGGGCTTGTCGATCTCGTACGGCATCCGGGTCTCCTCAGCTCAGCTGCCCAGGCGGGACAGGATGGCGGGGCCGAGGTCGGTCACATCGCCCGCGCCCATGGTGAGAACAAGGTCACCGGGCTTCGCCATTCCGGCGATGACCTCCGGGACGGCGGCCTGGTCGTGCTCGGGGGTGACATCGGCGCCCGCGGCGCGCGCGGCGTCGATGATCAGGGCGCTGGTGATGCCCGGGACCGGGTCCTCCCGCGCCGGGTAGATGTCCAGCACGACGGAGGCGTCGGCGAGGGCGAGTGCCTGGCCCATCTCCGTGCCCAGCTCCTGGGTGCGGGAGAAGAGGTGCGGCTGGAAGACGACCAGTACCCGGGCGCCCTCGGCGGCGCCGCGGATCGCTTCCAGGTCGGCGGTCATCTCCGTGGGGTGGTGCGCGTAGGAGTCGATGACCTGCACACCGGCCGCCTCGCCCTTGAGCTGGAGGCGGCGCTTGACGCCGGTGTACTTGCCGAGCGCGGAGGCGAGGTTGTGCGGCGGGAGGCCCAGGGCGACGCCGGCGGCCAGCGCGGCGACGGCGTTGTGGGCGTAGTGCCGGCCGGGGACGGAGACCGTGAAGGTGAGGATCTTGCCGCTGGTCAGGGTGACGGTGACATCGCTGGTCAGGCCGCGGGGGTTGACCTTGAGGATGCGGACGTCGGCGTCCTCGGACTCGCCGTAGGTGACGACCTCGATGTCGTAGCGGCCGGAGATGCGTGCGGTCAGCTCGCGGGCGCCGGGCTGGTCGGCGGCGATGACCAGGGTGCCGCCGGGGCGGATGCGGCCGACGAAGGTCTCGAAGGACTCGTAGATCTCGTCCATCGAGGCGTAGTTGGCGTGGTGGTCCAGCTCCACGTTGAGGATGATGGCGACCTCGGGGGCGTACTTGTGGAAGCTGCGGTCGCTCTCGTCGGCCTCGGCGACGAAGATCTCGCCGGTGCCGTGCTCCGCGTTGGACCCGGGGGCGTCGAGGTCGCCGCCGATGGCGTAGGACGGCTTGAGGCCGAGGGCGCCGAGGGAGACGGCGAGCATGGAGGTCGTCGTCGTCTTGCCATGGGTGCCCGCCACGGCGATGGGGCGCAGGCCGTCCATGAGGGAGGCGAGGGCGTCGGAGCGGTGCACGACAGGGATGCCGCGCTCATGGGCGGCGGCCAGCTCGGGGTTGTCGGGGCGGATCGCGGAGGAGACGACGACGCTGGTGGCGTCCTCGGCGAGATGCCCGGCGGCGTGGCCGATGTGGACCGTGGCGCCGAGGGCGCGCAGGGCCTGGGCGGTCGCAGAGTCCTTGGCGTCGCTGCCCGCCACCCGGGCGCCGCGCTGCGCAAGGATCTTGGCGATGCCCGACATACCGGCTCCCCCGATGCCGATGAAGTGCGGCCGGTCCATCGAGGCTGGGATGGCGGGTGCCATGGGCGGGTCTCCCTGATGTCGATCGTCGCGAGCGGTGGTGCGGTGGTTCTGTCGTGCTGTCGATGATTCTCGCACCCGGCACCGACAGCGCCGGTCCACGGATCCCGGCCGGGTGCGGGCTCCGGTGCCGGGCCGGAGGTCAGCGGCGGATCAGGCCCTGTGCGGTGGCGGCGGCGACCGCGGACGTACGGGAGTCCACGCCCAGCTTGGAGTAAATGTGGACGAGGTGGGACTTGACGGTCGCCTGGCTGAGGAAGAGCTGTTTGCTGATCGCGGCGTTCGACAGACCGTCGGCGACGAGCTGGAGGACCTCGGTCTCGCGGCGGGAGAGCGCGGTGGCGGGGGTCCGCATCCGGTCCATGAGGCGCAGCGCGACGGTGGGGGCGAGCGCCGACTTCCCGGCGGCGGCGGTGCGCACCGCGGCGGCCAGCTCCTCCGGCGGGGCGTCCTTGAGGAGGTAGCCGGTGGCGCCGGCCTCGATGGCGGCGAGGATGTCGGCGTCGGTGTCGTAGGTGGTCAGGACCAGGACGCGCGGGGCGCCGGGGGCGGCGGCGATCGCGGCGGTGGCCTGGGAGCCGAGCATCAAGCCGCCGAACTGGAGGTCCATGAGGACCACGTCGACGTCGAGCCGTGCGGCCAGGCCGACGGCCTGCTCGGCGGTGGGCACATCGGCGACGATCTCGAAGTCCTCCTCGGTCTCCAGGACGGCACGCAGTCCGGCGCGGACCACGGGGTGGTCGTCGGCGAGCAGCAGCCGGATGCGCCGGGGAGGTGCGGCAGGGGCCGGGAGCTCCGGGGAGTCCGACGCGGTCATGAGGCGGCCTCCGGTGCGGCGTCGGGCGCGGGGACGGGGACGGGCAGGGTGACGGCGACCGCGGTGCCCTCCCCCGGGGCGGACTCGACGACGAGGGTGCCCTGGAGGGCGCGGGCCCGGGCGCGCATCGCGGCGAGACCGAAGCCGGTGCCGGGGACCGCGGCGGAGCCGGGGGCGGGCACCTCGGCGGGGACGAAGCCGGTGCCGTCGTCGACGATGTCCAGTGCGACCTCGGTGTCCATGTAGCTGAGGGTCAGCTCGACGCGGCCCGCGGCGGCGTGCCGGACGGTGTTGCCGAGCGCGGACTGGGCGATGCGCAGTAGCGCCACCTCGTGCGGGGTGGGCAGCGCGGTGGGCGCGCCGGAGACCTGGCAGTGCACGGCGAGGCCGGAGGCCCGGGCGGTGGTGGCACAGACCCGTTCCAGGGCGGCGGGCAGCGATCCGGCCTCCAGATCGGGCGGGCTGAGCGCGCGGACGAAGCGGCGTGCCTCGGCGAGGTTGTCGACGGCGGCGGTGCGGGCCTGCCGGACGTGGCCGAGGGCGGTGCCGGGCCGCTCCGGCAGGGCGCGCTCGGCGGCCCGCAGCAGCAGCTGGATGCTGGACAGGCCCTGCGCGAGGGTGTCGTGGATCTCGCGGGCCAGCCGTTCGCGTTCGGCGAGCACACCGGCGGCGTGTTCGGCGTCGGCCAGTTCGCCGCGGGTCGCGGTGAGCTCCTCGATGAGGCGGCGGCGCTGTTCGCTCTCCCGGTAGAGGGCCTCGTAGCCGAGGACGACGGCGACCGCGACGGCAGCGCCCAGGGCCGGGCCGAGCACCGTACCGACGCTCAGGGTGTGGGTGTGCCAGCCGAACCCGGCGATGGCGGCCAGGGTGGTGGCCGCGACCGCGGGCAGGGCCCAGCGCGGCGGCAGCAGATGCAGCTGGACGAAGAAGAGCGGGAAGGCCACCCAGACGCCGTCCGGGGTGAGGGCCAGCAGGACCAGCCAGACCAGGGCCACGGCGGCGAGCCAGAGGGCCGCGGCGCCGGTGGAGGTGCGCAGCCGGGGCAGCCGGGGGCCGGTGACGTAGAGCGCGCACAGCACCACCGCGGCGGCGAGCACGGCGGGGGCGTCGGGGGTGCGGTCGGCCACCGCCCGTACGGCGGCGAGCGCGAGCAGCGCGGCCACCATCAGATGCAGGCAGCTGCGCAGGGCCCGCAGGACGGGGGTGAGGGAGTGAGCGGTCACGGCTTCTTCGGTCACGGCCCGTCCAGGCTACGGGCCGGGGGCGCCCGCGGCATCAACCAAAGGTTTGACCGCGGGACGCACCCTTCGACGCCGGCGGACCCCTCCCCGGCGCGATGCCGCGGCCCCGTCCGGGAGGCGACGGTGGGGAGCAGCCGCCGGGCAGTCGGTCCGGCGCCCCGATCCGAAGAGGGCAGCCCGTGTTCGTCGCCTGGAGAGACCTGAGATACGCCAAGGGGCGGTTCGCCCTGATGGGCACCGTCATCGTGCTGATCACGGTGCTGGTGGGCCTGCTGTCGGGCCTGACGGCGGGGCTGGGCCGGGAGAACACCTCGGCGGTCACCGGACTGCCCGCCGACCATCTGGTGTTCTCGGCGCCCGCCGACGGCAGCAAGCTCGCGTTCACCGATTCCCGGCTGCCGGAGCGGACCGTGCGGGACTGGGCACGGGTGCCGGGCGTACGGCATGCCGAGCCGCTGGGCATCGCGACGACCCGGGCGGAGGCGGGCGGCCGGACCGCCGCGGTGTCGGCCTTCGGGGTGCGGCCCGGATCCCGGCCGGCGCCGGAGCGGGTCGCTGACGGTGCGGTGGTGCTGTCCGGGAAGGCCGCCGCGTCGCTCGGTGTGCGGACGGGCGGGCAGCTGACGCTGGGCGGGCGGACGTTCGAGGTCGCGGCGGTGTCGGGCACGGCGATGTACAGCCACACCCCGGTGGTGTGGACGTCGCTGGGCGACTGGCAACGGCTCACGGGCGGCTCCGGTCCGGCCGCCCGCGGTGCGGGCCCTGACGACGGCGCCGCCCCCGGAGCGACGGTGCTCGCCCTGTCCACCACCGGGGCGGCCGATCTGGCGGCCGCCGACAAGAAGCTCGGCACGAAGACCGTCACCACCGACGACGCGGTGCAGGCCATCGGCTCGTTCGCCGCCGAGAACGGTTCGCTTCAGCTGATGCGCGGCTTCCTGTTCGCCATCTCCGCGCTGGTCATCGGCGCGTTCTTCACGGTGTGGACGATCCAGCGCAGCGGCGATGTCGCGGTGCTGAAGGCGCTGGGCGCCTCGACCGGCGCACTGCTGCGGGACGCGCTCGGCCAGGCCGTCGTCCTGCTGGTGGCCGGGACCGCGCTGGGCACCGCCCTGGCGGCGGCGGTGGGCGCGGCGGTCGGCGGCACCGTGCCGTTCGTACTCGATCCGCCGACGGTGCTGGTCCCGGCCCTGATCATGATCGCGCTGGGCGCCGCCGGCGCCGCACTCGCCATCCGCCGTCTCACCTCCGTCGACCCGCTGACCGCCCTGGGAAGTGTCCGATGAGCCTCGAACTGACCGATGTCACCCTCACCTACCCCGACGGCGACGCCCGGCTGACCGCGCTGGACCGGGTCTCGCTGACCGTGCCCCCCGGCGGTCTGACGGCGGTGATCGGGCCGTCCGGCTCCGGGAAGTCCAGCCTGCTCGCGGTCGCCGCGACGCTGATCCGCCCGGACCGCGGACGGGTGGTGATCGACGGCACCGACACGGCGGGACGCGGCCGCGCGGAGCTGACGGCGCTGCGCCGGACCACCATCGGCACGGTCTTCCAGCAGCCGAACCTGCTGCCGTCGCTGACGGCCGCCGAGCAGCTCCAGGTGATGGCCCATCTGGACGGCCGCGCACCCCGTGAGGCGCGCTCCCGGGCGCGGGAACTGCTGGCGGCGGTCGGCCTGGCGGAGCTGGCGGACCGGCGGCCGCACCAGCTGTCGGGCGGCCAGCGGCAGCGGGTCAATATCGCCCGGGCGCTGATGAACGAGCCCGCGGTGCTGCTGGTGGACGAGCCGACCAGCGCCCTGGACCACGAGCGGGGCGCCGCGGTGCTCGCGCTGCTGCGCACCCTCACCAAGGAGCGCGCCACGGCGACGGTGCTGGTCACCCACGACCCCGCGCATCTGGACGCGGCGGACGAGGTCGCCGAGGTACGGGACGGCCGGCTCCGCCCGCACCTCGGCGTCCGCCACTGATCTCCCGCGGCGCGGGCCGGCCTCCCGGCCCGCGCGGCGGCGCGCCGGAGCCGGACCTCGGGGAGGACCGGCTCCGCGCCGACGCCCTCAGCCGCCCGCGGTGTCCTGAGGCTGGTCGTCCGCCGCGTGCGAGAAGAGCTTGAGCACCGGGACGCCGACCTTGTGGCGGGCGCGGGAGGTCCAGTCGCGGTGGAAGAACTCCTCGACGAAGTGCGGGGTGGTCAGCACGATCACCTCGTCCGCGCCGGTCTCGTCGACGATGGACTGCAAAAGGTCCAGCGGTTTGTCCTCGACCACCTGCCCGACGGCCTCCGAACCGGCGTCGCGCAGCGCCTGGAGGGTGTGCGCCAGGGCCAGCTCGGCGGGGGCCTCGGCCTGGGAGCCGCCCGGTTCCTCGGCCTCCCGTACGGCGTCGTCGAACTCGCCGAGGGCGACGTCGTCGATGGCCCGCAGCAGCACGTCCTGCTTACCCCGCGGCTGCATGAGCACGACGAACGAGATCCGGTCATCGCCGTGCAGGGTGGTCACAAACTCCACGTCGGCGGGCGTCAGAGGCTTCTCGATCATCAATACGCTCGTGAACACGACGGACGCCCTTCTTCTCTTCGGGGCGCCGCATGGCACGGAGCCCGACAGACACCATCCTGCCCCGTCGCCACGCGGACCTGTTGGCTTTTAGTGTGCCCAACCGAAGCTAAGCGGAACAGAGTGTTCCGTTGATTGTCAGGACCGACGGTAGCGAGTGAACAGGAACCCGGCCTCTTCCAACACCGATGCCAGGGCGAACCGCTCGGGCACCGCGACGGCCGGACCGTTCATGATCCGCGCCGCGTCGCCCAGGGCGACCACCGGCGCCAGCGACAGACACATCTCGTCCAGCGCGTCGGCCGCCGCCAGCTGCCCCAGCAGCCGCGGCCCGCCCTCCGTCAGCAGCCGGTGATGGCCCCGCCCGGCCAGCACCCCGGCCACCCGGGCCGGGTCGACCCCCAGCCCCTCCCCGGCGAACAGCACATCGGCGCCCGCCGCCCGGGCCTCGGCCACCCGGTCCGCCGGCGCCGCCGCACCGGTCAGCAGCACGGTGGGCACCAGCGGCTCGGTGAACAGGGGCAGCGTGAAATCCAGCCCGAGACCGGCGGTCACCACGGCGATGGCGGGGGCCGGGCCCTGGCCGGCGGCGGCCCGGCGGGCGGCGAACGCCTCCCGGGCGCGGCCCGGCCGGTAGCCCTCCTGCCGCACCGTCTCCGCCCCCACCACCACGGCGTCCGCGAGCCCCCGCAGCACCCCGAAGATCCGCATGTCGGCCGCGCCGGACAGCGGCTGCGAGCGGCCGTCGTGATGGGCCGCGCCGTCCAGGGAAGACACCATGTTCGCCCGGAGCCAGCCGGTGCGCCCGGAGCGCGCCGGGTCGTCCGCCGCCGGGTACGCATACGTCTCGGCCAGCTCGTCCAGCGTCCACTCGCGGTCCGTGGGATCGGTCGTCGCCGCCCCACTGCCGTCGAGGTCAGGGGCCGGTACGGGTGGGGCGGGGAGCGGGAACAGGCGTCGCATGGCGGCAGTGTGACATGCCTCGCTCACCGGACCGGCGGGTACCGCACACGCGATAGGCTGGACGGCTGTGTCGCCTTCCCAGCCCTCCGCCCCGCAGACCGACCCGACAGCCGGACCGCCGGCCGACGGTGCCGACGCGGCGCCCGCCGCGCTCACCGCCCGCGCCCCGCACGTCCCGGCCGACCGCCTGGTCGCCGAGATGGTGCCGCCGCCGCGCTTCCAGGGCGCCCGCTTCGACACCTACATCCCGGACGCCAAGCAGCCCAGCCAGGCCGAGGCCGTACAGGTCCTGAGCGACTTCGCGGACGGCATCGACGCCGGGCGGGCGGGCGCGGGCAAGCGGCGCTGGTTCGCCAGGAAGCCGGCGGCGCCCCAGGGCCCCCGCGGGGTCTATCTGGACGGCGGCTACGGCGTCGGCAAGACCCATCTGCTCGCCTCCCTGTGGCACGCCACCCCCGCCCCGGCCGAGCGCAAGGCCTTCGGCACCTTCGTCGAGCTGACCAACCTCGTCGGCGCGCTCGGCTTCCAGCAGACCGTCAAGACGCTCGGCGACCACAAGCTGCTGTGCATCGACGAGTTCGAGCTCGACGACCCCGGCGACACGGTCCTGGTCTCCACCCTGCTCGGCAAGCTGGTGGACGCCGGGGTGGCGCTGGCCGCCACCTCCAACACCCTGCCCGGCAAGCTCGGCGAGGGCCGGTTCGCGGCCGCCGACTTCCTGCGCGAGATCCAGGGGCTGAGCGCCCACTTCCGTCCGCTGCGTATCGACGGCGAGGACTACCGCCACCGCGGTCTGCCCGAGGCCCCCGCCCCGTACGACGACGAGACCGTCACACGCACCGCGTACCGCACCCCGGGCGCCTCGCTCGACGACTTCCCCTCCCTCCTGGACCATCTGTCCAAGGTGCACCCCAGCCGCTACGGCGCCATGTGCGACGGCATCGAGGCGGTCTGCCTCACCGACGTCCAGGCGGTACCCGACCAGTCCACCGCGCTGCGGCTGGTGGTCCTCGCCGACCGGCTCTACGACCGCGAGGTCCCGGTGCTGACCTCCGGGAAGGCCTTTGACGAGCTGTTCAGCGACGAGATGCTGCGCGGCGGCTACCGCAAGAAGTACTTCCGGGCGATCTCCCGTCTGACGGCGCTGGCCCGCGACGCCAAGCCGCTGGTCACGGGCGGCGCTCTCTAGAGGCGTCAGCCGCCATCGGCCTTCTCGCACTTCTCGTAGTGCCGGGCCAGGGCGTGGAACGCCTCCTTCGGCTCCCAGGGGAGGCCGGGGTGGGTCCGTGACGGCGTGCCGTCGAGCATCTTGACGATGCCGTACGACCCCAGGTCCAGATCGGTCCCGGGGTCGTCGCGATGCGGCAGCCCGTACCCGGCGAAGCTGAACCAGAAGGTCGTATCGACGCCCTCCTCCTCGAAGACCGGCAGCAACTCGTCCATGTAGCGGACCTGTTCGCCCTCGTCCCGTACGGTCCCCGGGCTGACCGTGCCGTCCGCCTGGACGACCAGCCAGCCGGCCGCTCCGAGGTCGCCGGCGCCGCGGAAGGTACAGCAGCCGACCTCGGTGACCACGACCGGCTTGCCGGAGGCGAAGTACGCCCTGAGGTCTTCGCGGTAGGTATCGGCGTTGCGGGTGCTGCGGTACGCGTCCACCCCGACGATGTCGAAGGGGCTCCAGTCGATGTCCTCGATGGGGATCGAGGCATAGCTGACCGGACCGCCGAACCGGGGCCGGACCGTCTTGACGACCTCGCCCAGATAGCCGTTGACCCGCTCCGGTATCGACGCGAGCGCTGCGGCCCGCACCTCGGGCGCGGCGCGCAGGGTCTCCATCCGGTCGGCGAAGGTCTCGCCGGGCAGATAGCCGCGCGCGAACACGCTCAGCTCGCACCCCGTGGCCAGCACGACCTCGGCCCCGCCGCGGCGCAGCGCCTGGGCGCGGTCGGCGCACTCGGCGAAGTACGGCAGCATCTCCTCCTCCGTCATCTCGCAGGGGAACGGCGAGTACCAGACGGCCAGTCCGGCCTCGGCCGCGAACCCGGCCGCCACGCTGAGCCGTTCAGGGTCACCGCCGGTGATCCGGACGGCGTTGCAGTGCAGGTCGTCGGCGATGACGCGCATCTCACGCGCCACGACGTCGGGTTCGAAGGTGGGCCGACTGGTGTCGCCGTTGGGGAACGTTCCGGTGTCGTACTGCACGCCCTTGCCACGCATCCGCGCTCCTTAAGGTTCAGGACGTATCTTATTTCCCGGCAGGCTTAAGATACAGAACGTGCCTAAAGAAGCAAAGGGCGAGCCACCCGCCCCAGGACGACGGCGCCGGGGCGCCGAGCTGGAAGCCGCCCTGCTCCAGGCCACCTGGGAAGAGCTGCTCGCCGTCGGCTACCACGACCTGACGTACGAGGCCGTGGCAGCCCGCGCCCACACCAGCCGCACGGTCCTCTACCGGCGCTGGCCGCAGCGCCGCGACCTGGTCCTGGCCGCGCTCCGCCATCGGACCCCACCCGTGCCCCCGCCCCCGCCGGACACCGGCGCACTGCGCACCGACGTCCTCGCCCTGCTGGAGCAGATCACGACCCGCCTGACGGAGATCGCCCCCGTAGTCCAGGTGCTCACCGACGGCCGCACACGGGGCAGCGACCTCGGCGACTTCATCACGGAACGCACTCGCCAGGGCGGCGGGGACACCATGACGGAGCTCCTCGAACGCGCCGGCCGGCGCGGCGAGCTCGACGCCTCCCGCATCCCCGCTCGGGTCGCCGCGCTCCCGGTCACCCTCGTCGCCGGCGAGATGCTGATCAGCCTTCGCGCACCCTCCCGCGCCGCCGTCACGGAAGTCGTCGATGAGCTCTTCCTGCCGTTGGTCGCCCACTACGGGGGAGCGGGGGGCTAAGGGGGCGCGGCCCCGACACGCCGCCCTGGTTCCCGGCGGCCCGGTTGCGTGCTACACACGTGCGGGTCACGCCACCTGTCCGCCAACAGGGAGTTGCCCATGTCCGCGACACGACGTCAGATCCTCGCGAGAACCGGTGCGCTGGGCGCGGGGATCGCCTTCTCCGGAAGCCTCACGGAGCTCTTCACGGGAACCGCGACCGCCCAGAGCATGGGAGAGCGCGGCTACGGGCCGCTGGTCCCCGACCCCGACGGCCTGCTGGACCTCCCCAAGGGCTTCCGCTACAAGGTCCTCTCCAAGGAGGGCGACCCGCTGCCCTCCGGAGAGGGCCCGGTGCCCAGCAACTGCGACGGCATGTCGGCGTTCCCGGGCCGCCGCGGCGGCACCTACCTCGTCCGCAACCACGAGAACCGTACGAACTCCCGCTCCGCCGTCCCCCGCGTCCGCGATCTGACCTACGACCCCGGCGGCGAGGGCGGCTGTACGGCCCTCGCACTCGACCGGGACAACAAGGTGCTCTCCGAACGGGTCGCCATCGCCGGCACCTCCACCAACTGCGCGGGCGGCCCCACCCCTTGGAACACCTGGCTGACCTGCGAGGAGACCGAACTCCGGGCCGGTGAGGAGAACTACACCAAGGACCACGGCTTCATCTTCGAGGTCGACCCGTACGACCCGCGGCGCACCGGAGCCGTCCCGCTGACCGCGATGGGCCGCTTCCAGCACGAGGCGATCGCGGTGGACCCCGGCACCGGCATCGTCTACGAGACCGAGGACGCCTTCGAGAAGCCGTTCGGCCTCTTCTACCGCTTTCTGCCCGACAAGCCGATGGGCGGCCGTGGTTCGCTCCGGGCCGGCGGCCGCCTCCAGGCCCTGCGCGTCCCCGGTGTGCCCGACCTGTCCACCATCCAGCAGCCCGGCACCACCTTCGACCACGTCGCCTGGGTCGATGTGCCCGATCCGCTGGCCCGTGAGACCCCGATCCGCTTCCAGGACTTCGGCCCCCAGGGCATCACCCACGCCCAGAAGCTGGAGGGCTGCTACTGGGGCGGCTCCTGCGTCTACTTCATCTCCAGCTTCGCCCACCGCAAGGACGGCTCGGCGGCCGACCACTACGGACAGGTCTGGCGGTACGACCCGAAGCAGCGGCGGCTCACCCAGGTGGTCGTGTTCGGCCCGGACACCGATCTCCAACTGCCCGGCGAATCCCCCGACAACATCTGTCTCGCGCCCAGCGGCGGCCTGATGGTCTGTGAGGACGGCGAGGGCGCCCAGCACGTCTTCGGCCTCACCCGGCGCGGCGAGGTCTATGCGATGGCCCGCGGCCGGCAGAACATCGGCACCCCGGAGAAGCCGGAGTGGGGCGAGTTCGCCGGCGTGACGTTCTCGCCCGACCACCGCACGATGTACGTCAACTGCTATACGCCGGGGACGACGTTCGCGGTTACGGGGCCTTGGGGGCACTGAGGCTGCGGCGGGGCCCACTCCCCCCCCGAACCCACCCCCGCCCCCTCCCCCGAAGGGGGAGGAGGGGGAGGGGGAGAGCCGGCGGCCCCTCAGCCGCCCCCTCCCCCGTCACCCCCGCCGGGAGCTGAGGGCGCACGCAGCCCCCGTCGCGGCGGCCGCGATGAGGCCGGTCACGGCGAGCGGCAGCCACGGGGTGCTGATCGTTCCGTGGACGGAGCCGGTGACCAGGCCCGATACGGCGGCGTTGGCGGGCGAGGCGGCCAGCACCAACAGCAGCAGGGCGGCGATCAGACCCGTCGGGATGCTCCAGCCGGTGCTGCGCAGCACCGGCCAGTTGCTCAGCGCGCCGAGGGCGACGCCCATCAGCAGGCACACCAGCGCGGCCAGCAGCCCGGCGAGCGCCGCCGGCGCGACCGGAACGGCCACTTGGTGGTCGGTGGAGCGCGGGTCCGACAGCAGCACGACCACCCCCGTGCCGAGCAGTGCCAGCAGCAGCCCGGTGCCGGCCGCGGTCAATACACAGGCGAGGTGTACCCGGCCGGGCCCGGCGGCCGCCGCGGCGCAATTGCGGGCGGCCGGCGGCTCGTTGGTGACGCAGACCCGGGTCAGCCATACGGCGGCCGGCAGCAGCCCGCCGGCGGCATAGCCGAACGCATCGAGGATCGGCCCGCCGCCCTGGACGCCGATGGCCAGCCAGGCGGCGTAGAGGATGACCGGCGGCAGCCAGCGGTGCGAGCCGATGAGCAGTGCCGTCTGATAGCGGAGGAGAGCGATCACGGGAGCGGGGCCTCATGGGGTGCGGGGGAATCGTCGGCGGGGACGGCGGCGTCGTGCGGCGGCGGGACGGCGGTGACCGAGCGGATGTGCCACGGCGGACGGGCGGTGAGCAGGGCGCGCAGCAGGGCGTCGGAGTGGGCGGCCGGCACCGTCAGCCGGGTCGTCCCGTCCGGTCCGGGCGCGATCTCCGGGCCGCCGGGCAGCCGCGGCGCTCCGGCGGCCGGCAGACTCGCCGCCGCCCCCTCGGCCTCGATGCGCACCCGGGGACCGGCCGCGGCCGTCGCACCCGCCGCCAAGCCGCACCCCTCGCCGGTCAACAGCCGTCCGTCCGCGACCCGGTAGCGGGCGTCGGCTGCGCCCGCCAGCCGTTGCGGGTCGTGGTCGACGAACACGACGGTGCCGCCGTCCGCGACCCGTTCGGCGACCGCCCGGTCGAGCACCTCGCGCGCGCCGCCGTCCAGACCGGTCCATGCCTCGTCCAGTACCAGGAGGTCGGGCTCGGCGAGCAGCGCCTGGGCGACCGCGACCTTCTGGCTCGTTCCCTTGGACAGCTCGGCCAGCCGGGTCCGGGCATGCCCGGCCGCCCCGAAGCGTTCGAGCCACTCGGTGGCGCGGCGGGTCGCCTCGGGTCCGGGCAGCCCGTGGATGCGGCCGAGGTGGGTGAGGTAGCCGATAGCGGTGAAGGGGAGGGCGACCGGGAAGCGTTCGGGCACGTAGGCGGTGCGCGGGCGGCCGGTGATCCGGCCGGTGCTGGGCCGGTCGATCCCGGCGAGCAGCCGCAGCAGGGTGGATTTCCCGCTGCCGTTGGTCCCCTCGACGCGCAGCAGCGCCCGGGCGGGCACGTCGAGGTCCACCTCCCGCAGCACCCAGGGGCCGCGCACCCCGTACCGCCGCCCCACCCCGTCCAGCCTCATACGCTCCGGCACCTCCGCTGCCCTCCTGGCGGCCCCACCGCTCCCGCCGCTCCACCACCCCACCGCTCCCGACGGTAGCCGGGCCTTGCACCTGGTGCCCGCCCGGGGCGGCGTTCGGCTCCGGACCGTACGCGCCCCAACCTCACGCCGGGCGGGCGGTGTTGGGCCTCGTCGCGGCCGGCCGGTGCCGGAGCGGCGGGAGCGGGCCGGGGGCGCTGTCGGTGGCGGCTGGCAGACTGGGCGGGTGACCAGCACCGAGACCGCCGGGCCGGCCGGCAACAGCGACGGCAGCCCCTTCGAGCACGCAGAGACCGACCGGGACGCGGCGCCGCAGTTCGTGCTGCCGCTCGTCGTACGGATCGAGCGGGAGGCCCCGCCGGCGCGTACGGACGCGCTGGAGACGGCCGCGCGGGCGGTGCTGGTGCTGCTGTCGGACGAGCGGTCGGCCGGGGACGGCGAGTGGGCCGCGGCGGTGCGGGACTGGCAGGACGCCCGGATCCGGAAGGTGGTGCGGCGGGCGCGCCGCGCCGAGTGGCGGCGGGCGACGGCCCTGCCGGGCATCACGGTCACCGGCCACGAGGCCGAGGTGCGGGTCTTCCCGCCGGTGCCGCTGGACGGCTGGCCGAAGGACCTGGCGCGCCTCCAGGTCTCGGGCACCGAGCTGGACGATCCGCAGCCGCCCGGGGCGCCCGGCGACGGTCCGGTGCTGTGGTTCAACCCCGAGCTGGAGATGTCGGCGGGCAAGGAGATGGCGCAGGCCGGGCACGGTGCGCAGCTGGCGTGGTGGGAGCTGTCCGAGGAGGAGCGGGCGGCGTGGCGGGCGGCCGGGTTCCCGCTGTCGGTGCGGTCCGCCGGGCGCGCGGAGTGGGACGCGCTCACCCGCAGTGGTCTGCCCGTGGTGCAGGACGCCGGGTTCACGGAGATCGCGCCGGGCTCCTGCACGGTCGTGGCCGACCACCCGGCGCTGCGGAGGGCCCTGGCGGCCGAGGGGTGAGCCGGCGCGGGTGCCGCCGGGCCCGGTGCCCGTCCCGATCAGGCCACCGTCCGGCACCGCTCGCACCGCTCGCCGCCGTAGGGCAGAGGTGGGCCCGCAGCGGCGCCGGGCAGCACCGCCACGGCGCCGGTGAAGCTCGGATCAGAAGCTCAAATCAACCTCTGAACTCGGCCGGGGCAGGGTTCGGCCGGGCCCCGTGCGGCATGAGTACGACACCACGGAGCGAGAGGGGGAGCCATGGAGCGCCTGGGTACGGGAATCGGCTGGCGGCCGGAGATCGCCGCGGAGATCGCGGAGCTGCCCGGGGTGGACTGGGTCGAGGTGGTCGCGGAGAACATCTGCCCGGGCCATCTGCCGTACGCCCTGGAGGAGTTGCGTAAGCGCGGCACGACCGTCATCCCGCACGGGGTCTCGCTCGGCCTCGGGGGCGCCGACCGTCCGGACCCCGGCCGGCTGACCGCCCTCGCCGAGCGCGCCGAGGCGCTCGGCGCACCGCTGGTCACCGAGCACATCGCCTTCGTCCGGGCCGGCGGTCCGCTCACCGCCTCGCCCCGTATGGAGGCCGGGCATCTGCTGCCGGTACCACGGACCCGGGACGCGCTGGACGTGCTGTGCGAGAACGTACGGATCGCCCAGGACGCCCTGCCGGTGCCGCTGGCGCTGGAGAACATCGCCGCCCTCATCAACTGGCCGGGCGAGGAGCTGACCGAGGGGCGGTTCCTGGCCGAGCTCGTCGAGCGGACCGGGGTGCGGCTGCTGATCGATGTCGCCAACCTCCACACCAACCACATCAACCGGGGCGAGGACCCACAGGCCGCCCTCGACGAACTGCCGCTCGACGCCCTCGCCTACGTCCATGTCGCGGGCGGGGTGGAGCGGGACGGGGTGTGGCACGACAGCCACGCCCACCCCGTGACCCGGCCCGTGCTGGACGTGCTCGCCGCGCTGTGTGACCGGACCACCCCGCCCGGGGTGCTGCTGGAGCGGGACGACGACTTCCCCGAGGGCGGGGAACTGGCCGGTGAACTCGATGCGATACGCACCGTGCTGAAGGAGGCCCGCCATGACCGGGCGGCTTGAGGCGGTGCCGGACATCGCGCCGGGAGCAGACACCGCACCCGGCGATGCGGCCACCGCCACCAGCGCCGACACCGCCACCAGCACCGGCACCGCCCCCGACCCCGCCCCCGACACCCACGCCGCCCGCCAGCGATTGGCCCTGGCCCAGACCGCGCTGCTGTCCGCGCTGGTCGCCGGGACGCCCGCCCCCGAGGGCTTCGACCGCACCCGGCTGGGGGTGCAGAGCCGGGCGCTGGCCGCCAAGCGGGCCGAGGTGGTCGCCAAGGTCGCGCCCGAACTGCCCGAGATCCTCGGCGCCGGCTACCGGGCCGCCTTCGCGGACCATGCCCGGAACCGGCCCATGAGCGGCGGCTACCGCCAGGACGCCCTGGACTTCGCGGCGTATCTGCTGGCCCAGGGACGGCCCGAAGACCCGGTCGCGCGGCGGCAGTTGACGCAGTGGTGGCGGGACCGTGCGGGCCCGAAGCCGCCGTCCGCGCGGCCCGCGGCCCGGCTGGCGCGCGCCCTGCGGCTCTTCCGGCGCCGGGGGTGACCGCGATGTCCTACCCCCAGGCGGTGTACGCGGGAATCGCCGCCTCGTCGCTGCTGCTGATCCTCGGCACCGTATGGGTGCGGCTGCGCACCCCGTCCGTCCGGCGGACCGACGCCCTGGCCCACGACGTGTGGGAGATGGCGTTCCTGGCCGGCGGCCCCGGGCGGGTGGTGGACGCCGCACTCGCCGGGATGCACGAGGACGGCCGGCTGGCCGTGGGCGGCCCCGGAGTGGTGACCGTGCGCCAGGCGCTCGCCCGGGACGCCGTCGAGGCGGCCGTGCTGGACGCGATCGCCCGGACGCCCGGCGGGGCACTCGCCGCGCTGCGGGCCACCGCGATGCGCAGCACGGCGGTACAGGGCGTCGGCGACGGGCTGGCGGCCCGCGGGCTGCTGCGCCGGCCGCAGCTCGGCCGGGGCTGGCGCCGGTGGGCGGGCGTCCAGATGGCGGCCTGCGGGGTGCTCTTCCTCGTGGGGGTGCTGCTCTCGGTCGCCGGGTCCGGCGGGGACGACGGGTTCGCGGTGCCGCCGGTCGTCACGACCGTGCCCGCGGTGATGGGTGGTCTGGTCGTGGCGTCGCTGTGCCGGAAGGCGTTCACCCGGCGGATCACCAGGGCGGGGTCGTTCGCCCTGCACACCGCGAAGGCGGCGTCCGCGCACGCGGGCGTGGGCGGGGCCTGGCAGCCGGCCGGGCTGGTGGTGGCGCTCGGCGGTACGGCGCTGATCGCGGACGAACTGCTGCGGCAGCAGTTCGAGGAGGCGCATCGGGCCGCGGCGGGCAGCGGCTCCGCGTCGTCCGGCAGCTCCGCGTCCGATGCCTCCGGGGGCGGCTCGGGGAGCGACGGTGGCGCCTGGTGCGGCTCCTCGGACGGCGGGTCCGGATGCGGCAGCGGCGGCTCGTCGTGCGGCGGTGCGAGCTGTGGGGGCGGCTCGTCGTGCGGGGGCGGGTCGAGCTGCGGCGGCGGAGGCTGCGGGGGCGGCTGAGCCGGGCGGGCAACTGCCCGCATGCTGAGAAATTTGTGGCGGCCGTCGTGTCGGCTCGCATAAAAATACCGACATGTGGCTGCTCTTCTTCCTCGTCGCCTGTTCGGCGGCGGTGCTGTCCTGTGCGCTGCTCTGCCGTGCCGCGGTCGCCGCGGCCCGTGCCACCCCCGGGCCGGCCCCGCGGCCGGCCCCCGGGACCGTCCCGAACGCGGCCGCCACGCGCCGTGGCCCCCGCCTGACCCTGTACGAGATGGCGTACCTGTCGGGCGGCCCGCACCGGCTCGCCGATGTGGTGCTGGTGCTGATGGCCCAGCAGCGGCGGCTGCTGCTCGCCGACACCGGCTGGGCCACCGTCGTCGACCCGGTCGGCAAGGACGCCGTCGAGCGCGCCACCCTGACCGCCATCGGCCCCGAGGGGCAGTGCCGCATACCGGCGATACGGGACGCCCTGGTCGGCGACGACGCGGTGCGGCAGGTGGCCGACCGGCTGGTGACCGACGGGCTGGCGGTGCCCGCCGCGGTCCGTCCGGGTGTCGGCAGCGCCGTCCGCCTGGTGCAGGGGGCCGTCCTGCTGGTGCTGCTGTCCGCCGCCGCGTCCTACTGGATGGCACCGGCCGGCGCGGACACCGGGCTGCTCCTGGCCTGGTTCTCGCTGCCGCTGATCCTCACCCTAGGGACCTGGGCCGTGGCCCGCTTCGAGCTCCACCCGTACAGCGACTGGGCCACCACCGCCGGCGAGCGGCAACTGCCCGGCGTGGGCCGCTCCCCCGCCGCCCCTGCCACGCCCGCCTCCCTCGTCACTCTCGCCCTCCGCGGCCCCGCCGCCCTCACCGATCCCGCCTTGCGCGCCGCGCTCCACTCTTCCGGGGCATAGCCTCCGACACCGGAGCCAGGTGCTTTACAACGACAATCACCGCCTCAAATATCCCTTTTGTATGCACACACGAAGGGACGGCCAGTGAGAGCACTTGCGTTGTACGGCACCATCGGGTCGCTGCTGGTGAGCGCCCTCGCCACTGCCCCGGCAGGCGGCGCCACGGGGGCCGCCGCCGCGCCACCCGCACCCGTTCCGCACCGCATCGAATTCGGCCGCTGCGCCGCGGTGGAGCATCTGCCGTCGACCGTCGAGTGCGGCAGACTCACCGTTCCCCTCGACTACGCGCGGCCCGACGGCAAGAAGATCCACCTCACCGTCAGCCGGATCCGCGCCACGGCGCGCGGTGAACGGCAGGGCGCCCTGGTCTTCAACCCCGGCGGCCCCGGCGCGTCCAGCATGGAGTTCCCGCTCTACGGGGGGCTCCCCAAGTGGCGCAAGGTGGCCCGGGCCTATGACTTCGTGGGCTATGCGCCACGGGGTGTGGGCCGCTCGGCGCCGCTGTCGTGCCAGAACCCCAAGGAGTTCGCCAAGGCGCCCACCGACAGCCGGATGCACCCCGATGCCGCCTTCAAGCACCGGAAGCGGGCGGAGGCCAGGGAGTACGCCCGCGGCTGTGTCCGCCGGGCCGGCGCGGACCTGCCGTACTACAACTCCGTCAACAACGCCCGCGACCTGGACATGCTGCGGGCCGCGCTCGGCGAGAAGAAGCTGACGTTCATGGGCGCGTCGTACGGGACGTACTTCGGTGCGCTCTACGCGACGCTGTTCCCCGGCCACGTACGACGGATGATCTTCGACAGTGTGGTCAATCCCTCGCCCCGGAAGATCTGGTACCAGAACAACCTCGACCAGGACGTCGCCTTCGAGCGCCGCTGGGGCGACTGGCTGCGCTGGGTCGCCCGGCACCACGCGCAGTACCACCTCGGTACGACCAAGAAGGCGGTGCAGCAGGCGTACAACAAGGCCGCGGGCAAGCTGCGCCGCACCCCGCTCAACGGGAAGATCGGCGCCGGCCAGCTTCAGTCGGCGTTCCTGAAGACCGGCTACAACGACGCCTTCTGGCCGATGCGCGCCGAGGCGCTCGCGGGGTACCTGCACGGCAACCCCAAGCCGCTGATCGCCCAGGCCCTGCCCCGGGACACCGGCGCCGCCGCCGACGAGAACAGCAACGCCGTCTACACGGCCGTGGAGTGCAATGACGCGCCCTGGCCGCGCGCATGGCGGACCTGGAACCGGGACAACACGGAGATCGCCCGGATCGCCCCGTTCGAGACCTGGGACAACGCCTGGATGAACCTGCCGTGCGCCTACTGGCCCGACCGGCCGGCGTCGGCCGCGGCCGAGCTCGATGACGCGGTGCGCCGCGCGGACCACCCCGCCGCCGGGCGGGACCTGGCCGATGTCGCCGGCCATGTGGCCAGGACCCAGGTCGACGACGCGCTCCATGGGCGGCGCGGTCCGCTCGATGTCCATACGGAGCCCGGTGCGCTGCCGCCGGTGCTGCTGCTGGCGGCCGAGCGGGACGCGGCGACGCCGTACCGGGGGGCGCTGGAGCTCCAGCGCCGGCTGCCCGGCTCCTCACTGGTCACCGAGAACGGCGCCGGCACCCACGGCGTCGCGTTCAACGACAACGCCTGTGTGAACAAGTACGCCGAGGCGTATCTGCTGCACGGGAAGGTCCCGGCGCACCGGGCCTACTGCGCACCGCGCGCGGAGCCGCTGCCGGGCCAGCAGGCGACCCGGGCCCAGCACGCCCTGCCCGGGAAGTAGCCGACCCCCATTGCGCCGCGGGCCGTCCCTGAGGGGGCGGCCCGCGGTGCGGTGTCCGGGGCCCGCCCGGACACCCGCGTCCGGTTACGCCAGACCCGCGACCAGCTCGGCGACCGGCTTGCGCCGCCCCGTGTAGAACGGGATCTCCTCGCGGACGTGCATCCGCGCCTCGGAGCCGCGCAGATGACGCATCAGGTCGACGATGCGGTAGAGCTCATCGGCCTCGAAGGCCAGCACCCACTCGTAGTCGCCGAGCGAGAAGGACGGCACGGTGTTGGCGCGCACGTCCGGGAAGCCACGGGCCATCTTGCCGTGGTCGGCCAGCATCCGGCGGCGGTCCTCGTCGGGGAGGAGGTACCACTCGTAGGAGCGCACGAAGGGGTAGACGCTCACATAGGCGCGCGGCTGCTCGTCGGCCAGGAAGGCCGGGATGTGCGACTTGTTGAACTCGGCGGGGCGGTGCAGCGCCATGTTCGACCACACCGGCTCCAGCGCCCGGCCCAGACGGGTCCGGCGGAAGAGGTTGTACGCCTCCTGGAGGGCGTCCGAGCTCTCCGAGTGCCACCAGATCATCAGGTCCGCGTCGGCCCGCAGACCGGACACGTCGTAGGTGCCGCGGACCACCACGTCCTTGGCCGCGAGCTGCGCGAACAGCTCCTCGACCTCGTCGGCGAAGCCGCTGCGGTCCTCCGGGAGGACCTCGCGCAGCTTGAACACGGACCAGAGGGTGTAGCGGATGACCTCGTTGAGGTCCTTGGCCTTCTTGCCGGCGTGCGGCACCTTCTCGGGCGCCGCGGGGGTCTGCGGCGCGGAAGCGGGAGTGGAAGCGTCTGTCATGTGGTCCATTCTCACTCGGCGGGGACCGCGTCCGGCGTCAGGGTGCCGAGGAGCTCGTCCGCGGCGCGGCGCGCCGAGCCGACGCAGGCCGGGATGCCGACGCCGTCGTAGACCGCGCCGCACACCCGCAGCGCACCCGGCATCCGGGCGACCGCCGCGCGGATCCCGGCGACCCGCTCCAGATGGCCGACGGAGTACTGCGGCAGTCCGCCTTCCCAGCGGGTGACCGTGCTCGCCACCGGCCGGGCGGTCAGGCCGACCGCCGCGCCGAGGTCGGCGAGCGAGAGGCCGACCAGTTCGGAGTCGTCGCGCTGGAGGTCGGCGGTGTCCTGGTACCTGCCGAGGGAGGTACGCAGTACGAAGAGGTCAGGGTCGGCGGCATCGATCCAGCCCCATTTGTGGCTGGCGAAGGTCGAGGCCTTGATGCGATGGCCGTCGACGGGCGGGACGAGGAAGCCGCTGCCGCCGGGCACCCGGTCCAGGTCGGCGCGGCGGAAGGCCATGGTGACCAGCGCCATCGAGGCGTAGTCGACGGTGTCCAGCGCGGCGGCCGCGTCGGGGCACTCGGTGCGCAGCAGGCCCGCCGCGGCACCCGCGGGCGTGGCCAGCACGACCGCGTCGGCCTCCAGGGTCCGGTCGCCGAGGCGGATCCGCCAGCCCTCTCCCGCGGACCGGTCAAGGGCCTGGACGGGGGTCCGGAGGTGGATCTCACCGCCGGCCCGGCGGACGGCCTCGGCAACGGCGGACGGCAGCGTTCCGATCCCGCCGTCGATGCCCATGAAGACCGGAGGGGTTGCGTCCGGCCCGCCCGGAGGCGCGGTGGCGGCGGCGCGCGCCTGGAGGGCTCGGACGCCTTCGATCAGGGAACGCTGCGAACGGGCGGCCTCGAAGAGCTGCGGGACGGCGGCGCGCATCGAGATGCGGTAGGCGTCGCCCGCGTAGACGCCGCCGAGCAGCGGCTCGACGAGCCGGTCGACGACCTCCCGGCCGAGCCGGGCGGCGACATATTCGCCGACCGCGACGTCCGCACCGGCCTCGGTCCGCGCCAGCGTCTCGTCCTCGGCGATCCGCGCCATCCCCTCCGGCGAGATCACCCCGGAGGCGGCGAGCAGACCGAGATCCCCGGGGACGCCCATGACATGCCCCTTGGGCATCGGGCGCAGCGCACCGCGGGTCCACAGCGACGCACTGGCCGTGGCGGGCGGCTGAAGACGGTCGCCGAGCCCGACCTCGCGCGCGAGGTCCACCGCCTCCGGGCGCCTCGCCAGCATCGATTCGGCACCGAGATCGACCGGGACGCCCGCGATCGCACCGGCGCGCAGCTTCCCGCCGAGCCGGCCGGACGCCTCCAGGACGGTCACCCGGGCGCCGCCTCCGAGGAGGCGGTGCGCGGCCGCCAGCCCGGAGATGCCTCCACCGATGACGACGGCATGACCGGGCTCGCGGCCCGTACGGGTGTGCGCTGCGCTCATGCCTCCACTCTCTCAGAGCCCACCGACACGACCGTGACCGGATCGCGATCCGCGGACGGCAACCCCGGTGGGCCGCGGTCCGTCGAAGAGCCAACAACGGCACGCCACTTCGAGGGGGAGCGTCATGCGGGGAGCGGTGCGGGCGGGGGAAGCCGGGGAAGTCCGGTCCCGCGCAGATCGTCCGGACCGCGACCGTCACCGTGCAGACCGAGGACATCGCGGCGGCACTGGCCAAGGCCCGGGCGGCGGTCGAGGGCGCCGGCGGGTACACCGCCGACGAGACCACCGACCGCGACGCCACCGGCCATGACCGGTCGCGGATCGTGCTGCGGGTGCCGCCCGCCGAGTACGACGCGGTGCTGGGGCGGCTGGCCGGGCTGGGCAAGCTGCTCTCCCGTGAGGTCTCGGCGAAGGACGTCACCGCCCAGGTGGTGGACACCGACAGCCGCATCAGGTCGCAGCGGGCCAGTGTGGCGCGGGTCCGGGCGCTGATGGAGAAGGCCACGACGATCGGCGACATCGTCTCCCTGGAATCGGAACTGAGCACCCGGGAGGCGAATCTGGAGTCGCTGGAGGCCCAGCTGAAGTCGCTCAAGGAGAGCACCGGGACGGCCACCGTCACGCTGCTGCTGCGGCAGCCGGACGCCGCCCCCGGGGACCGCGACGAAGACCGCCCGACGTCGTTCGGGGACGCGCTGTCCGGCGGCTGGCACGCCTTTCTGACGGCCGTGCGGTGGGTGCTGGTGGCGGTCGGCGCGGTGCTGCCCTTCGCGGTGGCCGCGGGCCTGTTGTACGCGCTGTGGCGGCTGGTCCGCGACCGGCTGCCGGTGACGCGGCGACGCCCGCGGACGGCCGGCGGGTACACCCCGCAGCCGGCGGGCGGTGCGGCGGACGCGCCCGGTGTCGCCGGGCCGGCCGAAGCGTCCGATACGGCGGCGGAAGGTGACCGGGAGCCCCGTTGACAGCGGGCGGCGACGGGCAAAGACTCGTGGTCGGCGGGCGTCGATCTTCGTACCGCCGCACCGATGCCGAGCCGGGACAGCGAGGACAGCGCCTGATGACCGACCCACGCGTACGGGATGTCTACATCGTCGATGCCGTACGGACCCCCGTCGGCAAGTACGGCGGCGCGCTGGCCGGGGTACGGCCCGACGACCTCGCCGCCCATGTGCTCAAGGCCCTGGTGGACCGCACCCCGGACCTCGATCCGGCGCGGATCGACGACGTCTGCTTCGGCGATGCGAACGGCGCGGGCGAGGACAACCGCAATGTGGCGCGGATGGCGGTGCTGCTGGCCGGGCTGCCGGTGACCGTCCCCGGCGTGACCGTCAACCGGCTGTGCGGGTCGGGCCTGGAGGCGGTCATCCAGGCGGCCCGCGCCATCGCGCACGGCGATGCGCATATCGCGGTGGCGGGCGGGGTGGAGTCGATGAGCCGGGCCCCCTATGTGCTGCGCAAGCCCGAACGCGCCTACCCGGCGGGCCATCAGGAGATGTTCTCCTCGACGCTGGGCTGGCGGATGGTCAATCCGCGGATGCAGCCGGAGTGGACGGTCTCGCTGGGCGAGGGCGCCGAGCTGATCGCCGACCAGCACGGCATCACCCGCGAACAGCAGGACGTCTTCGCGCTGGCCAGCCACCAGAAGGCGGTGCGTGCCTGGCAGGAGGGCGCCTACGACGCCGAGGTCGTCCCGCTGCCGGATGTCGACCTGGTGCGCGACGAGGCGATCCGGGAGGCGTCCTCCCTGACGTCGCTGTCCAAGCTGAAGCCGGTGTTCCGCCCGGCCGGCGGCACGGTCACCGCCGGGAACTCCTCGCCGCTCAACGACGGAGCGGCCGCGCTGCTGCTGGTCGACGAGGAGGGGCTGCGGGCCACCGGGCGGGAGCCGCTGGCCCGTATCCGTGCGAGCGCGGTGACCGGCGTCGAGCCGCAGCTGTTCGGCCTGGGCCCGGTGGAGGCGGTCCGGCGCGCGCTGGAGCGGTCCGGGCGCGGCTTCGACGAGGTGGCCACCTTCGAGCTCAACGAGGCGTTCGCGGCCCAGGCGTTGGGCTGTATCGGGCAGTGGCCGGAGCTGGACCCCGCGGTGGTGAACCCGCGCGGCGGCGCCATCGCCATCGGCCACCCGCTGGGCGCGTCCGGCGCCCGTCTCGCGGGCTCGGTGGCCCACCAACTCGCCGCCCTGGGCTCGGGTACCGGGCTCGCCGCACTGTGTATCGGCGTGGGCCAGGGGCTCGCACTGGTCCTGGAGCGCTGAGTCTCCGCTCCGCGCGGTGCCGGCCCGGCCGGGCCGCGCGGACGCCGTGCGCGCCGTAACGTGGCGCCCGCGGGCCGGCGCACCTCCAGGCGAGGCGGCGCCGGCACACTCGCAGACGCCGCACCGCACGACGCGGCGGCACACGACGAAGGGGCACCCGGCATGGCGACGGAACGGCTGGTGGTCGTCGGGGGCGACGCGGCGGGGATGGCCGCGGCATCGCAGGCCCGCCGGCTGCGGAAGCCCGGTGAGCTGACGATCACCGCCTTCGAGCGCGGCCACTTCACCTCGTACTCCGCCTGCGGCATCCCGTACTGGGTGGGCGGCGACGTCGACGGCCCGGAGGCGCTGATCGCCCGTACGGCCGAGGAGCACCGCGCCCGGGACATCGATCTGCGGATGCGTACCGAGGTCACCGAACTCGACCTGGACCGCGGCCGGGTGCGTACCCGGGAGCTGGACAACGGCGGCCGGGAGTCATGGACCGGCTTCGACAAGCTGGTGCTGGCGACCGGCGCCCGGCCGAGCCGCCCCCCTCTGCCGGGGATCGACGCGCCGGGGGTACACGGCGTGCAGACCCTCGACGACGGCCAGGCCCTGCTGGACACCCTCGATGCGTCATCAGGCCGGCGGGCGGTCGTCGTGGGCGCGGGCTACATCGGCGTGGAGATGGCCGAGGCGCTGATCCGTCGCGGCTACGCGGTCACCGTCCTGGAGCAGAGCGCCCAGCCGATGTCCACCCTGGACCCGGACATGGGCGCGCTCGTCCATGAGGCGATGTGCGGGATGGGCATCGAGACGGTGTGCGGGACGACGGTCACCGGTGTCCTGACGGATACGGAAGGGCGGGCCCGCGCGGTCACCACCGAGGACGGCGAGTACCCGGCGGATGTCGTCGTGCTGGGTCTGGGGGTACGCCCCGAGACCACGCTCGCCGCCGCGGCCGGGCTGCCGCTGGGCGAGTCCGGCGGGCTGCTCACCGATCTCGCGATGCGGGTCCGCGGCCAGGACCACCTCTGGGCCGGCGGCGACTGTGTGGAGGTGCTGGACCTGATCTCCGGGCGCACCCGCCATATCGCGCTGGGCACCCACGCCAACAAACACGGGCAGGTCATCGGCGCCAATGTGGGCGGCGGCTATGCCACCTTCCCCGGGGTCGTCGGCACGGCCGTCAGCAAGGTCTGCGATCTGGAGATCGCCCGGACGGGGCTGCTGGAGCGGGAGGCGCTGGCCGCCGGACTGCGTTTCGTCACGGCGACCGTCGAGGCCACCAACCGCGCGGGCTACTACCCCGGCGCCCGCCCGATGCACGTCAAGATGCTCGCCGAGCGCCGTACGGGCCGGTTGCTGGGCGTGCAGATCGTCGGCCGCGAGGGCGCCGGCAAGCGGGTGGACATCGCGGCGGTCGCGCTCACGGCCGGGATGACGGTGGAACGGATGACCGCCCTCGACCTCGGCTATGCCCCGCCGTTCTCCCCGGTCTGGGACCCCGTCCTGGTGGCGGCCCGCAAGGCGGCCGGGGCCGTACGGGCGGCCGGCTTCTGACACGGCGGTACGGCGCCGGACCGCCCCGGTTCAGTCGTCGTCCTCGCCGTACCCGTCCTCCGCGTCCTCGTCCCAGGTGTCACACCACTCCAGCCACTCCTCGGCGAGCGGCGCGAGGTTCCGGGGGCAGGCCCAGGCGTCCGGCTCCCGCGCGCCCTCCGGGGCAGGGAAGCTCTCCGGGGCACAGAGGTGGGCGAGGTGCGCACCGGCCTCGCCGGGCAGACCGGCCCCCGCTCCCGGGTGTGCGTCCCCGTGCGGGCACATCTCCGGCACCGCTGCGAGGGCGCTCTCCAGTACGGGGCGCAGCTCGCGGTAGACGGACGGCGGCGGGTCCGGGTAGGCGAGGTCCAGGCTGTGACACACGGTCAGGAACAGGATGAGGCGTTCGTGGGCGGTGCCGGGACCGCCCACGAAGCGGCGTGCGGCCCACACCCCGAGGTCCTCGGTCCGTTCCTCGCCCCCGTCGGCTCCCCGCAGCACTCCCGCCAGCCGCGCCGCGTCCCAAGTCCCGTCGGGACGCAGGCACTCCGCGTCCAGGTACTCCGTCCGGCGCTCGCCGAAGAACCGGTCGCGGGCCGCGGTGAGATGGCCGAGGGTGTCGCGGGCCAGCTCCTGTAGATGGGCGCGGCAGGTCCAGGCGGCGGGTGGCGCGTCCTCGATGCCGTCCTCGTGGCTCCGCTGGAGCCGGGCGCGGCCGCCCGGGGTGAGGAGGTGGTAGCCGGTGCCGGCATCGGTGTCCGGGTCGCCCGAGAGCTCGGGGTGGGCGCCGCCACCGTGCGAGCAGCTCGCGCCCTCCAGCGCCCGCAGCGCGGCTTCCAGCGTCCCGATCATGTCGTCGAGCACCCAGCGCGGCCTGATCATCCCGGAAGCGGCCTCCCAGCATCCGGCGCGGAGCAGGGCGAGGTGCCCGGCGAGGGCTCCCGTGGTGGGGTGCGCGGGGAGGCCGGTCCCGGCGCTGATCTCGTACGCGGGCTGGACGCCGCCGCGCGGATAGCCGTGCAGGACCGACGCGAGGTCCTCGATGCGGTCCTCGTAGTCGTGCGGAATGCGCTCGGGAATGCCCTGCGGGGTGCCGGGGGCGATGATCTCGGCGGCGATCCGCGCGAACACCGCGACGGCGTGCGGGCAGCGGTACTCCTCCTTGGTGCCCGGCTCCTGCCACGCCGGGTCCGCCTCGGTCGGCGTGCCGTTGCCGAGGAGCACCACGTCCGGAGCGCTGCCGGTCAGCCGGAGTTCATCGAACTCGATCTGTTCCAGGGCGCTTTCGTAGGGGTGCGTGCGGTGATCGCAGGGCGGGCCGTCCAGGGCGTGGGCCGCCGTGCGCAGCACCTCCGCGACCTGCCGAGTCGTCGCGTCATCCGCCCTCGTGGCGAGGTAGCGGGTCATCGAGAGCAGCCCGTAGACCCACTCGGCGGCGCGCTCGCCGCCCGGGTCGGCGGCGAGCCGGCGGGCACAGTCGAGGACGACCGGATCGGCCGCCTCGGCCGTGGAGCGGTGGTCGACCAGCCGCCAGGCGGCGGCGAGGTCGGCTATCGGGGCGTCGGCGGAAGCATGCATGATCCCGACGACGCCCCGGGGGCGGGAGTGGTTCCGCTCAGCGCGCGGTCTGCGTGTGGACGTACTCGACCAGGCGGGTCAGCGCGTCCGGGTCGGTGGTCGGCAGGACGCCGTGGCCGAGATTGAAGATGTGGCCCTCCAGGCCGGCGGCGGCGTCGAGGACCTCACGGGCCTTGGTCTCGACGGCCTCGCGGGGGGCGAAGAGCACGGCCGGGTCGATGTTGCCCTGGAGCGCCTTGCCGGGGCCGACCCGGCGGGCCGCCTCGTCCAGCGGGACCCGCCAGTCGACGCCGACGACATCCGCGCCCGCCTCGCCCATCAGACCGAGAAGTTCACCGGTGCCGACACCGAAGTGGATCCGCGGCACGCCCAGGCCCTCGACGGCGCGGAAGACCTTGGCGGAGGCCGGCATCACGGAGCGGCGGTAGTCGGCCGGCGAGAGCGCGCCGACCCAGGAGTCGAAGAGCTGCACCGCGCTCGCCCCGGCCGCGATCTGGACCTTGAGGAAGGCGGCGGTGATGTCGGCGAGCCGGTCCAGGAGGTCGGCCCACAGCTGCGGGTCGCCGTACATGAGGGCCTTGGTGCGCTCGTGGTTGCGCGACGGGCCGCCCTCGACGAGGTAGCTGGCGAGCGTGAAGGGCGCACCGGCGAAGCCGATCAGCGGGGTGCCGCCCAGCTCGCGGACGAGCATGCCGATGGCCTCGGTGACGTAGGAGACGTCACCGGTCTCCAGGGGGCGCAGCTGCTCCAGATCGGCGCGGGTGCGGATCGGGTTCTCGACGACCGGGCCGACGCCGGGCTTGATGTCGAGGTCGATGCCGATGGCCTTGAGGGGGACGACGATGTCGCTGAAGTAGATGGCGGCGTCGACGTTGTGGCGGCGCACGGGCTGGAGGGTGATCTCGGTGACCAGCTCGGGCCGCATGCACGAGTCGAGCATCGCGATGCCCTCGCGGACCTTGCGGTATTCGGGGAGCGAGCGCCCCGCCTGGCGCATGAACCACACCGGGGTGTGCGGCACCGGCTCCCGTCGGCAGGCCTTGAGGAAAGCCGAGTCGTACGTAGCGGTCTGCTGCTGGCCCGTGGCCTGGTTGTTGGCGCTCACGCCCCAAATCTTCGCACGACGGCCCGTCCGCCGATCGGGGCAGGTGGCCGATATCTCCACATGCGCCCGGGGGCGCCTCCGAATGGGCGACGCGCGCACCGGGTGTCCTCCCCGTATGCGGGCCCGGTTCCGCCTAATCTTCCGGGCATGGCTGCGGCTCACGAACACCTCGCGGACAGCGCGGACGAGGCCCCGATCCCCTTCCGTCAGGCGGTCGAGGCGCTCCGCGCGGCACGACTGCGGCCGGAGATCGAGATCGACCCGACACCCGCCCCGAAACGGCTCGCCCCGTTCGCGTACGCGCTGGAGGCGGCGGTCGTCGAGCGCGGCGCCGGTCCGGACGGCGAGGACCGGGATCTGGCGGACGGCCGGCTGGTGGTGCTGCACAACCCGGCCGGGGACGAGGCCTGGCACGGCACGTTCCGGGTGGTGACGCTGGCGCGGGCGGAGCTGGAGCCGGAGATGGGCGCCGATCCGCTGCTGCCGGAGGTGTCCTGGTCGTGGCTGACGGGGGCGCTGGACGCGCGCTCGGTGCACTACGGCGCACCGAGCGGGACGGTCACCCGGGCCGGCTCGCACTACTTCGGCGGGCTCGCGGCGCGTGAGCCGGCGACCCAGATCGAGATCCGGGCGTCCTGGACGCCGGCCGAGGGCCCCGGCGGGGTGCCGGATCTGGCGGCGCATCTGTCGGCGTGGTGCGATCTGCTGTGCCAGGTCGCGGGCCTGCCGCCGGCCCCGCTCGACATGACGACGCGCGCCGGGATCGTCCCGCTGCCGCAGCGCCGCGGCGCCCAGCCCCGCTGAATTCGGCACTTCCCGGACCGGGCCGCGGTGTTCGCACACCGTCGGCCCGGTGATCGTTTCGCTGCCCGCCCACCCCGCCGGCTCCGCTGAAGAGGTCCGGCGACGAGGTCCGCTGACGAGGTCCGGGCGGCATCTCGTACGGCTTTGATCATCTCGGTGCGCACCGGGCACTCACCCTGATCGATCACGCATCCGATTTGCCCGAATTGCCCCTAACTAAATCGTGATCAAAGTCTAAAGTCCCGCCGGATTACTGCCGAAGAGGTCAGTGACCCTTCAAACACGGATCATTCCGGCTCCCCCAAGTCGGCGTCCGTCCCCCGCCACTCCCCCCAGGAGGCCCGGTGTCTGTTCTTCTCGAGCAACCTTCGAGCCTGGTCGCCTACCGCCCGAACAAGCCGACGGCCATGGTCGTCGTGGCCGACCCTCGCGTGCGCTCCACCGTCACCCGCCACCTGTGGGCCCTCGGAGTGCGCGACGTGATCGAGGCGTCGTCGATCGCGGAGGCCCGTCCCCGCGTCGGCAATCCGCGCGACATCTGCGTTGCCGACGTCCACCTTCCCGACGGCTCCGGCCTCACGCTGCTGTCCGAGACCCGGGCGGCGGGCTGGCCGAACGGCCTCGCGCTGTCCGCGGCCGACGACATCGGTGCCGTACGCAACGCCCTGGCCGGCGGCGTCAAGGGCTATGTCGTCACCGGCACCCGCACCAACCTGGGCCTTCCCGGCCGCCCCGGCGCCTCGCCCATCGGCGCCAACGCGGCCCGTATGCAGCGCCGCCCCCCGGGCGCCCCCGGTCACCCGGGCGGCTACCGGGAGCTGTCGGGGCGCGAGGTCGAGGTGTTGCGGCTGGTGGCGGAGGGCCAGTCCAACAAGGCCATCGGTGTCTCGATGGGGCTGTCGGCGCTGACCGTCAAGAGCCATCTCGCCCGTATTGCCCGCAAGCTCGGCACCGGCGACCGGGCCGGAATGGTAGCCGTCGCATTGCGCACCGGCATCATTCACTGACCGTCCACATGACCGGCTCGCCCGTCGAGGGAACGTTCCCTCGACGGGCGACGTGCATACACAGATACCCTTGACTGGTGACCGACGCCCAAAAGACCGCAGCAGACACGACACTGCGAGCAACCGGAGACTCGCCTCCGGACCCCCGACCGGCGCCGGTCCCTCTCCTGGAGCCCCGCGAGGGCATCCCCGCGGTGACCGCCACGGACGAGGCACTCGCCGAGGTCGTGGCCGCCTTCGCGGCCGGTACGGGCCCGGTGGCCGTCGACGCCGAGCGGGCCTCGGGCTACCGCTACGGTCAGCGCGCCTACCTCGTACAGCTGCGCCGCGAGGGCGCCGGCAGTGTGCTGGTCGACCCGGTCGGCTGCCCCGACCTGTCGGCGCTGGGGGAGGCGATCGGCGACGCCGAGTGGGTGCTGCACGCCGCCACCCAGGACCTGCCGTGTCTGCGTGACATAGGGATGGTCCCCACCCGGCTGTTCGACACCGAGCTGGCCGGGCGGCTGGCCGGCTTCGCCCGGGTCGGCCTGGGCGCCATGGTCGAGAACGTGCTCGGCTTCGCCCTGGAGAAGGGCCACTCCGCCGTCGACTGGTCCACCCGCCCGTTGCCCGAGCCCTGGCTGCGCTATGCCGCGCTCGATGTCGAGCTGCTGGTGGATCTGCGGGACGCGCTGGAGGAGGAGCTGACGCAGCAGGGGAAGCTGGAGTGGGCCCGGCAGGAGTTCGCGGCGATCGCCGCCGCTCCCCCGCCGCCGCCCCGCAAGGACCCCTGGCGCCGTACGTCCGGCATGCACAAGGTCCGCCGGCGCCGTCAGATGGCGGTCGTACGGGAGCTGTGGACGGCCCGTGACCAGGTCGCCCAGCGGCGCGATGTCTCGCCCGGGAAGGTGCTCGGGGACGCCGCGATCGTGGAGGCGGCGCTGAGCCTGCCGCCGAACAGTCACGCGCTGGCGGGGCTGCCCGGCTTCGGCCACCGGATGGGGCGCCGGGCGCTGGAGCAGTGGCAGGCCGCCGTGGACCGCGCCCGTGCACTGCCCGAGAGCGAGCTGCCGCAGCCCGGCCAGCCGCTCAACGGCCCGCCGCCGCCCCGCGCCTGGGCCGACAAGGACCCGGCCGCCGCGGCCCGGCTGTCGGCCGCCCGCACGGCGGTCACCGCGCTCGCCGAGAACCTGAATCTCCCGCAGGAGAACTTGATCACTCCGGACACGGTGCGCCGGCTGTGCTGGGAGCCGCCGGCCGAGCCGACCCGGGAAACGGTCGCCGAGGTGCTGTCCGGCCACGGCGCGCGCCCCTGGCAGATCGAGCAGGTCGCGCCGATCCTCACCGAGGCGCTGCTGACGGACGCCGGCTGACGCGACTGCCCCGGGCGGAGCAAGACTCCGGCCCGGGGCAGGTGGGGCGGTCGCTCAGTCCTGATCGACGTGCATCCACAGGACCTTGCGGTTGGTCGCGTCGATCTCGTAGGTCGTCTCGTTCCAGTCGTCGAGGGTCACCACGCCCACCGTCCACGCCACGGTGTCGTTGTTGCCGTGGTCGGCGTCGCCGAGCTCGATGGTGGTGACGGTGCCCTTGGTCTTCGCGGTCGCCGTCTGCGCGGCCTGCTGGGCGGTGACGGTGGCCTTGGACAGCCGGGCGGCCAGCTGCTGCTTGTCATCGGGGTCGTCCGACTGGGGCTGCGGCTTCTGGGCCGTGCCGGAGACCGCGTCGACGCGCACGGCGTAGGCCGTCCCGTCGGTCGTCGCGACCACGGTGGCCCAATACGGGCTGGCGGGCGTCCCCTTGAGTTCCGCGGCGATCGCCTCCGAGGACGGGACGGCCGCGATCGCCGCCTTCAGCGCCTGCTCGTAGTCCGTCTTGACCTTGGAGATCAGGGCCTTGCGCTGAGCCTGGTCCGCGCTGAGCGAACCGCTCGGCGAGGCCGCGGTGGCGGGCACCGCCCGCGAGGGCGCGCTCTGGGGGCCTGCCGTGTCGTCGCTGTTCCCACAGCCCGACAGCAGCGCGCCCGCGGCGGCGACGGCACAGACCAGTCCGATCGTGCGCGGCCCCGCCGGACGTCCGCGCCGGACCACGACACCACTCCTATTCGTATCCATATGCGCACTTTAGGTGTGTGATGGGATGAATTGCGCCAAGACCCGACGGTATTCGGCTCTTTTCGATCGCCGGTTTCCGCCGGTTGTGGCGCCGCCGCCCGGCCGCCGGGGCGTCCGCCGGGTGTGACCTTCAACGCTCCGGGCGGTGGGGGTGTGCAGCTTGGTTACCCGTAAGTAGCATGTCGGTGTGAAGCGCCCTCCGGGGCGCCCCGCAGCAGCAGTGCCATCCCGCACCTGGAGGAGAGCCAACGTGCCTCGTACCGCTAGGGACGTCGTCTTCGTCGACGGCGTCCGCACCCCGTTCGGCAAGGCGGGCCCGAAGGGCATCTACCACGAGACCCGCGCCGACGATCTCGTCGTGAAGGCCATCCGGGAGCTGCTGCGCCGCAACCCGGCCCTGGACCCCGCGAAGATCGACGAGGTCGCCATCGCCGCGACCACCCAGATCGGTGACCAGGGTCTGACCATCGGCCGCACGGCCGGCATCCTGGCGGGCCTCCCGCAGTCCGTCCCCGGCTACTCCATCGACCGCATGTGCGCCGGTGCGCTGACCGCCGTCACGGCGACCGCCGGCTCCATCGCCTTCGGTGCGTACGACGCCGTCATCGCCGGTGGTGTCGAGCACATGGGCCGCCACCCCATGGGTGAGGGCGTCGACCCGAACCCGCGGTTCGTGAGCGAGAAGCTCGTCGACCAGTCGGCCCTGTTCATGGGCATGACGGCGGAGAACCTCCACGACCGCTACCCGCACATCACCAAGCAGCGCGCCGACGAGTACGCGGTGCGCTCGCAGGAGAAGGCGGCGAAGGCGTACGCGAACGGCAAGATCCAGCAGGATCTGGTGCCGGTCTCGGTGCGCAACACCAACGCGGAGGTCGGCGAGACGGGCTGGGGCCTGGTCACCGCCGACGAGCCGATGCGTCCGGGGACGACCCTGGAGAACCTCGCGGGCCTGAAGACGCCGTTCCGTACGCACGGCCGCGTCACCGCCGGTAACGCCGCCGGTCTCAACGACGGCGCCACCGCCTCGATCATCGCCTCCGAGGACTTCGCCCGGGAGCACAACCTCCCGGTCAAGATGCGCCTGGTCTCCTACGCCTTCGTCGGCGTCGAGCCCGAGGTCATGGGCTACGGCCCGATCCCGGCCACCGAGAAGGCGCTCGCAAAGGCGGGCCTGGGCATCGAGGACATCAACCTCTTCGAGGTCAACGAAGCGTTCGCCGTGCAGGTGCTCGCCTTCCTCGACCACTACGGCATCGCGGACGACGACGCGCGCGTCAACCAGTACGGCGGCGCCATCGCCTTCGGCCACCCGCTGGCCTCCTCCGGCGTGCGGCTGATGACCCAGCTGGCGCGGCAGTTCGAGGAGCAGCCGGAGGTCCGCTACGGCCTGACCACCATGTGCGTCGGCTTCGGCATGGGCGCGACGGTCATCTGGGAGAACCCGAACCACAAGGACGCCGGAGGCGACAAGTGAGCACCACCACCACCGCCGAACTCCTGAAGGGTGCGGCCGAGCTGTTCCCCGACGAGGTCGTCACGTCGGCGCACGTCCGCCACCTCGATCTGCCGTACGGCGCGGGCAAGTTCGCGCTGATCACGCTCGACAACGGCTTCGACCACACCAAGCCGACCACCTTCGGCCCCGGCTCGCTGGCGAACCTCAACGCCGCGATCGACCAGGTCGAGAAGGAGGCCGCGGACGGCGACATCGTCGGCGTCGGCCTCACCGGCAAGCCGTTCATCTTCGCCGTCGGCGCCGACCTCAAGGGCGTCGAGCTGCTGAAGAAGCACGAGGACGCGCTGGCCATCGGCAAGGGCGGCCACGAGGTCTTCAAGCGGCTGTCCGCGCTCGCCGTGCCGACCTTCGCGTACTACAACGGTGCGGCGATGGGCGGCGGCGTCGAGGTCGGGCTGCACTGCTCGTACCGCACGGTCTCCCAGGCCGCGCCCGCCTTCTCGCTGCCCGAGGTCTTCCTCGGTCTCGTCCCCGGCTGGGGCGGCTGTGCGCTGCTGCCGAACCTCATCGGCGCGGACAAGGCCGTCTCGGTCATCATCGAGAACTCGCTCAACCAGAACAAGCAGCTCAAGGGCCGGCAGGTCTTCGACCTCGGCATCGCGGACGCGATCTTCGAGGGCGCGGACTTCCTGGAGCAGTCGCTGATCTGGACGGCGAACGTCCTCAAGGGCGACGTCACCGTCGAGCGCCCCGAGATCGACCGTGGTGAGGGCTGGGACCAGGCCGTCGCCAAGGGCCGGTTCATCGCCGACGGCAAGGTGCACGGCGCCGCCCCGGCCGCCTACCGGGCGCTGGACATCATCGCGGCCGCCAAGGACGGCGACCTCCAGGCCGGTTTCGACGCCGAGGACCAGGCCCTGGCGGACCTGATCATGGGCGGCGAACTCCGCGCCGGCATCTACTCGTTCAACCTGGTGCAGAAGCGCGCCAAGCGGCCCGCCGGTGCGCCGGACAAGAACCTGGCGCGTCCGGTCAGCAAGGTCGGCGTCGTCGGCGCCGGTCTGATGGCCTCGCAGCTGGCCCTGCTGTTCCTGCGCCGCCTGGAGGTGCCGGTCGTGCTGACCGACATCGACCAGGAGCGCATCGACAAGGGTGTGGGCTATGTCCACGCCGAGATCGACAAGCTGCTCGGCAAGGGCCGGATCAACCAGGACAAGGCCAACCGCCTCAAGGCCCTGGTCTCCGGTGTCCTCGACAAGGCCGAGGGCTTCGCCGACGCCGACTTCATCATCGAGGCGGTCTTCGAGGAGATCGGCGTCAAGCAGCAGGTGTTCGCCGAGGTCGAGGCCGTCGCTCCGGCGCACGCGATCCTCGCCACCAACACCTCCTCGCTGTCGGTCACCGAGATGGCGTCGAAGCTGAAGCACCCCGAGCGGGTCGTCGGCTTCCACTTCTTCAACCCGGTCGCGATCCTCCCGCTGCTGGAGATCGTCCGCGGCGAGAAGACCGATGACGCCTCGCTGGCCACGGCGTTCGGTGTCGCCAAGAAGCTGAAGAAGACCGCGGTGCTGGTGAAGGACGCCCCGGCGTTCGTCGTCAACCGCATCCTGACCCGCTTCATGGGCGAGATCCAGAACGTCATCGACGAGGGCACCCCGGTCGAGACCGCGGAGAAGGCCATCGAGCCGCTCGGTCTGCCGATGTCCCCGCTGGTGCTGCTGGAGCTGGTCGGCCCGGCGATCGGTCTGCACGTCTCCGAGACGCTCAACCGCGCCTTCCCGGACCGCTTCACGGTCTCCCCGAACCTCAAGGCCGTCGTCGAGGCCGGCAAGCGCGGCTTCTACGTCTACGACTCCGGCAAGCCGGAGCTGGACCCCGAGGTCGCCGCGCTGCTCAAGCAGGGCGACTCGGTGCTGACGGAGGAGCAGGTCCGCGACCGTGTCCTGGACGCCGTCGCGCAGGAGATCGGCCTGATGCTGGACGAGGGTGTGGTCGCCGAGGCGCAGGACATCGACCTGTGCCTGATCACCGGCGCCGGCTGGCCCTTCCACCTGGGCGGCATCACGCCGTACCTGGACCGTGCCGGTGTCTCCGAGCGGGTGCGGGGCAAGAAGTTCCTGGCCCCGGGTATCGCGAGCGTGCCCGCCTAAGGGTGCACAGCTGACAGCGAAGGCGCGGGCCGGCTCGGCGGAGCCGGCCCGCGCTTTCGTGTGCCCGGGTCCGGTGGCGGCCCGGCATGGGAGGGTGGCGCCATGGATTCCTTGGTCATTGTCGATGCCGCGAATGTCGTCGGCTCGGTGCCCGACGGCTGGTGGCGGGACCGGCACGGCGCGGCGGAGCGGCTGCGCGACGCGCTGCCCGGCTACGCGGCCAGGGGGCTGCCGGGGCTGGTGCCGCCGCCCCTGGAGATGGTGCTGGTGGTCGAGGGCGCGGCGCGCGGCGTCGCGTCCGTCGAGGGCGTCCGGGTGGTCCCGGCGGCCGGCAGCGGCGACGACCGGATCGTGCAACTGGTGGCGGACGAGGGCACCGGCCGGGACTGCCTGGTGGTCACCGCGGACCGCGAACTACGGGACCGGGTCCAGGCACTGGGCGCCCGGGTGACGGGCCCGCGGGCGGTGTGGGGGCGGGGGCGCGGCGGGGATTAGGGCCTGCCTTCCTGTCCACATCCGGTTCCCGCCGTTCGGCCCGGATCATCTCCGCAACTCGCTGGACCACCTGGCCGGGCTCGTCGCCGGCAGGTGAGGTGGTCGTGCCCCGTATGCCACGGCGGGCGCGGCATACGGGGCCGAGCGGAGGGACCCGGGAGAGCGCGGCCGTCAGTCCTTGGCGGGCTTACGGGTGCGGAGGCCGAGGCGGCTGTGGGAGCGCCCGTACACGAAGTAGATGACGAAGCCGAGCACCATCCAGATGGCGAACCGGACCCAGGTCTCGGCGGGCAGATTGAGCATCAGCCACACCGAGGCGGCCACCGAGAGCACCGGCACCAGCGGTACCAGCGGGGTGCGGAAGGAGCGGGGCAGATCGGGCCGGGAGCGGCGGAGCAGGATGACGCCGACGGCGACCACGACGAAGGCGAACAGGGTGCCGATATTGACGAGTTCGGCGAGTTCGTCGATCGAGGTGAAACCGGCGACGACGGCGACGACGGCGCCCAGCACGATGGTCGAGCGGTAGGGGGTGCCGAACCGCGGGTGGGAGCGGGAGAAGGCCCGCGGCAGCAGCCCGTCCCGGCTCATCGCGAAGAACACCCGGCTCTGGCCGAGCAGCAGAATCATGCTGACGGAGGTCAGGCCGACGGCGGCGCCGAAGCTGATCACGCCCGCGTAGAAGGGGTGCCCGAGGTCCTTGAAGGCGTCGGCGAGCGGGGCGTCGGTGGAGAGCTTGCTGTACTTCTGCATACCGGTCACGACGATCGACACGGCCACGTAGAGGAGAGTGCAGATGGCCAGTGAGCCGAGGATGCCGCGTGGCACGTCGCGCTGCGGGTTGCGGGTCTCCTCGGCGGCGGTGGCCACGATGTCGAAGCCGATGAAGGCGAAGAAGACCACGGCCGCCGCGGCGAAGATGCCCATGGTCCCGAAGTTGGCCGGGGCGAAGCCGAACATCAGCTGGGACAGCGGGGCGGCCAGTCCGCCGCCGGCTTCGCTGGGCTCGCTGGGCGGGACGAACGGTGTGTAGTTGGCGCCGTTGATGAAGAAGGCACCGGCGATGATGACCAGCAGGACGACGGTGACCTTGATCCCGACGACCACCGCCGTCACCCGCGAGGACAGTTTCATCCCGAACACCAGAATGGCGGTCAGCAGCAGAACGAGGAGGAAGGCGAGCAGATCGAAGCCGAACCGCCCCTCATGGGTGCCGGACAGCGCGGCCGGCAGATGCAGTCCGGCGGAGTCCAGCAGGGAGCGCACATAGCCGGACCAGCCGACTGCGACCACCGCACAGCCCAGGGCGAGTTCCAGGATCAGGTCCCAGCCGATGATCCAGGCGGGCAGCTCCCCCAGTGAGGCGTACGAGAAGGTGTAGGCCGATCCGGCGACCGGCACGGTGGAGGCGAACTCCGCGTAACACAGCGCCGCCAGCGCGCAGACCACGCCCGCGACGACGAAGGACAGTGCGACGGCGGGCCCGGCCTGTTCCTTGGCGATTTTTCCGGTGAGGACGAAAATGCCGGTGCCGATGACGACACCGACACCGAAGACGGTCAGATCGAGCGCCGACAGGGATTTCTTGAGCGTGTGCTCCGGCTCCTCGGTATCCCGGATCGACTGTTCTACAGTTTTCGTCCGGAACAGACCGCGATTGCGGCGTGAATCGTGTGGTGTGCCGTGCTGTGTGCTCATGGGCGAACCTCCGCCTGGACGACCCTCGCAACTCTCCTGAACTGACCGAGTCTCCGCAATGTCTGGAAACAGTCAGCTTTGGCGGGCCTCCGGACGGAGGGGATTCACCCGATGGGGTGCGGCCGTACGTATGCCGATGGGCCGGGCGGGACATCCGTACGGATGACCGGCCCGGCCCATCGTGCCGTCGGCGGAATCAGTCGCGGGTGGCCTCGGCCGGCTCGGCCGCACCCTTGGCGCGGGCGTCCTCGGAGGCGTCCGCGGTGTCGTCGGCGGAGGCTTCCGCGGCCGGCCGGAGCGGGGGCTGGGGCAGCCCGTCGATCTTGGAGACCAGGCCGGTGACCTGGCGGGCGATGTCCGGTGCGGTGAGCCCGATCTCCGCCATGACCTCCTTGCGGGAGGCGTGGTCGAGGAACTGCTCGGGGATGCCGAAGTCGCGCAGCGGCAGATCCACACCCGCGTCGCGCAGCGCCTGGGCGACGGCCGAACCGACGCCGCCGGAACGGACGTTGTCCTCGACGGTGACCACGACCCGGTGCTTGGCGGCCAGCCCCGGCAGCGCCGCGTCGACCGGCTTGACCCAGCGGGGGTCGACGACCGTGGTGGAGATGCCCTGCTTGTCCAGCAGGTCGGCGATCTCCAGGCACATCGGGGCGAGCGCGCCGACGGACACCAGGAGGACGTCGGGCCGGGTGACACCCTCGGCGGGCTCGCGCAGCACGTCCATGCCGCCGACGCGACCGACGGCCTCCACGGCGGGGCCGACGGCGCCCTTGGAGTAGCGCACCACGGTGGGCGCGTCATCGACCTCGACGGCCTCCCGCAGCTGGGCGCGGACCTGGTCGGCGTCGCGCGGCGCGGCGATCCGCAGACCGGGGACGACCTGAAGGATCGACATGTCCCACATGCCGTTGTGCGAGGCGCCGTCGGTGCCGGTGATCCCGGCCCGGTCCAGCACGAAGGTGACGCCGCACTTGTGCAGCGCGACATCCATCAGCACCTGGTCGAAGGCGCGGTTGAGGAAGGTGGCGTAGACCGCGAAGACCGGGTGCAGACCGCCGGTGGCCATGCCCGCGGCGGAGACCGCCCCGTGCTGCTCGGCGATGCCGACGTCGAAGACGCGGTCGGGGAAGGCCTTGGCGAACTTGTCCAGGCCGACGGGCTGGAGCATGGCCGCCGTGATGGCGACGATGTCCTTGCGCTCCTTGCCGAGCTCGACCATCTCGTCACCGAAGACGGACGTCCAGTCCTTGCCGCCCGAGGAGATGGGCAGGCCGGTGTCGGGGTGGATCTTGCCGACGGCGTGGAAGCGGTCCGCCTCGTCCTGGAGGGCGGGCTGGTAGCCGCGGCCCTTCTCGGTGAGGCAGTGCACGATGACCGGGCCGCCGAAGCGCTTGGCGCGCGTCAGCGCGGACTCCAGCGCCTCGATGTCATGACCGTCGATCGGGCCGACGTACTTCAGGCCCAGGTCCTCGAACATGCCCTGCGGGGCGATGAAGTCCTTCAGGCCCTTCTTGGCGCCGTGCAGGGTCTCGTAGAGCGGCTTGCCGACGACGGGCGTGCGCTCCAACAGGTCCTTGCCGCGGGCCAGGAAGCGCTCGTAGCCGTCCGTGGTGCGGAGCGTGGCCAGGTGGTTGGCGAGGCCGCCGATGGTCGGGGCGTAGGAGCGCTCGTTGTCGTTGACGACGATGACGAGCGGGCGGTCCTTGGCGGCGGCGATGTTGTTGAGCGCCTCCCAGGCCATGCCGCCGGTCAGCGCGCCGTCACCGATGACCGCGGCGACCCGGTCGTCACAGCCGCGTACCTCGTTGGCCTTCGCGATGCCCTCGGCCCAGCCCAGGACCGTGGAGGCGTGGCTGTTCTCGATGATGTCGTGCTCGGACTCGGCACGGGAGGGGTAACCGGACAGGCCGCCCTTCGCCTTGAGCCTGGAGAAGTCCTGACGGCCGGTGAGCAGCTTGTGGACGTAGGACTGATGCCCGGTGTCGAAGAGGACCTTGTCCTTCGGGGAGTCGAAGACACGGTGCAGGGCGATGGTCAGCTCGACCACACCGAGGTTCGGGCCGAGGTGTCCGCCGGTCTTGGACACCTCATCGACAAGGAAGGTACGGATCTCCCCCGCCAGCTGCTCCAGCTGCTCCGGGTCCAGTCGGTCCAGATCGCGCGGTCCCTTGATACGGGAAAGCAGCGCCCTCCCGTCGCCCGCCACCGCCCCGGCCGGACGCGCTTTGCGCGGCACCTCCTGCACCCCTGCCTCCTTGCTGCTTGCTGCCTGCTGCCGTGGATCGAGCTTGCCGATCAGATGAGTCTAATGTCGCGCCCGCCGCGCCGACGCCCGGGCCTTGCGATGTATGTCACTCGGGTGAACCGGGTTCCGGCACACCGCACGGCGTCGTCACCGCACGCGGACCGGCCCCCACCGGATGATGCCCGGTGGGGGCCGGCGACGTCGTGCGAGCGGCGCGGTCAGGTACGTCCGGCCGTCTTCTGCGTCCGGCGGGAGACCGAGTCGATCACCACGGCGGCGAGCAGCACCGCGCCGGTGATCATGTACTGGATCTCACTCGCCATGCCGAGCAGGTTCAGGCCCTGCTGGATCGACTGGATGACCAGCATGCCCAGCAGCGCGGACCAGATCTTGCCCCGGCCGCCGAAGAGGCTGGTGCCACCGATGACGGCCGCCGCGATGACGTTCATCAGGGTGTTGCCGGAGCCCAGGTTCTTGGTGGCGCCACCGGAGAGGCTGGCGATGAACAGTCCGCCGAAGGCCGCGAGCATGCCGGAGACCGCGAAGACGCTGATCCGGATCTTGTTCACATTGATGCCGGCCCGGCGCGCCGCCTCGGCGTTGCCGCCGACCGCGAAGATCTGCCGTCCGTAGGTGGTGCGGCGCACCACGAAGTCGGCGATGACCAGGACCGCGAGGAACAGCACCAGGGCCAGCGGCAGACCGCGGGCGCCGGCCGGCTCGTTCAGGACATAGGCGACGACGAAGGCGAGCACCGCGACCACGCCGGTGCGCAGCAGGATCTCGCTGAGCGGGCGGGACGGCAGCGCGGCGGCCCGGCGGCGCTTGCTGTCCAGCAGCAGCGATCCGGCGTAGGCCAGCACCGCGACCACCGCGAGGCCGTAGGCGGCGCCCTTGTCCTCGAAGTAGTAGCCGGTGAGGTTCTCCACGACACTGCCGCTCGGCGTGTTGATGGAGCCTTCCTTGCCCATCATCCAGATCTGGAGGCCGCTCCAGCCGAGGAATCCGGCCAGGGTGACGACGAAGGCCGGCACTCCGATCTTGGCGAAAAAGAACCCGTGCAGGGCGCCGATCGCCACACCGGTCGTGATGGCGATCAGCACCGCGAGCCAGTCGTTGACGCCGTTGGTGACGCTGAGTACGGCCCACACGGCCGCGCCGACACCCGCCACCGAGCCGACGGACAGATCGATCTCGCCGAGCAGCAGCACGAAGACGATGCCGACGGCCATGATGCCGAGGCCGGAGGTGTAGACGCCGATGTTGGCGAGGCTGTCCGCGGACAGGAAGCTGCTGTTCTTGAGCTGGAAGACGACCGCGATGACGAACAGGCCGATGATGACCGGCAGCGAGCCCAGCTCACCGCCGCGCACCCGGCGCTTGAAGTCGTTGAGATAGCCGGCGAAGCCCTGTTCGCGGACGAGCAGCCGGGGGTCGACGGCGGCCGCCTGGACGGCGTCCGCTGCGGGGGTGTCCGTGGCGGCGGCGTCCGTGGTCTCCGCGTCCTCGCCCGCCGCGGGCTCCTTCGTGAGGTCGTTCACGCGCCGGCCTCCTTCTTCACCTGGTCCGTGCGTGCCTTGCGGCGGGTCACGGCGTTGTCCGAGGCGCCGGTGATGGCGGCGATGACCTCTTCGTGGGAGGTGCCCTCGACGTCGAAGACACCGTTGTTGCGGCCCAGCCGCAGCACCGCGACCCGGTCCGCGACGGCCTGCACATCGGCCATGTTGTGGCTGATGAGGATGACGCCCAGACCGCGCTCCCGCAGCCGCTCGACGAGGTCGAGGACCTGCGCGGTCTGCTCGACACCGAGCGCGGCGGTGGGCTCGTCCAGGATGACGACCTTCGGGTCGCCGATCAGTGCCCGGGCGATGGCGACGACCTGCCGCTGACCACCGGAGAGCGCCGCGACCGGGATCCGGACGCTGGGGATCCGGATGGACAGGGTGTCCAGCAGCTCCTTGGCCCGCTTCTCCATGGCGATCTCGTCAAGAACACCGACGGTGCGGGTCTCGTTGCCGAGGAAGAGGTTGGCGACGACATCGAGGTTGTCGCAGAGCGCGAGGTCCTGGTAGACGGTGGCGACGCCGAGTTCCTGGGCGTCGTGCGGCTTGTTGATGCGGACCGTCGCGCCCTGCCATTCGATGGCGCCGTCGTCGACCGGGTGAACACCCGAGATGGTCTTGACGAGGGTGGACTTGCCGGCGCCGTTGTCGCCGACGAGGGCGACCACCTCACCGGGATGGATCTCCAGCGTGACGTCCGTGAGTGCCTGGACGGCACCGAACCGCTTGGAGATTCCGCGCAACGCCAGCACAGGCGTAGCGGACACGTGAATCATCTCCTTCGCCGCCGTCACAACGGCGGGGATGGTGGTGCGTGGAGCGGGGGGCTTGCGGGGACGGTCCGGCGTCCGCGCCCGGGACGGGCGGCGCGGGTACGGGCCGGTAGGGGTAGGGACCGGTCTCGCGGACCGGGCCGGGTGGGAGCCGGCCGGGATACGGACCGGTGGGGGTGCGGGCCCGTCGGGATACGGGCCGGTGGAGGGAGGGGCCGGGCCGGGGCCGCGGGGCGGTGCCGCGCGGCCCCGTCTGCCCGGGAGCCCGGGGCCGGGGGCCTGGGACCGGGCCGGGGAGCCGGCGCCGGAGGGCCCGGGGCCTTACTTGATGCCGGCCGCCTCGCAGGCCTTCTTGGCGTCGCCGGCACAGATCTGGCTCGCCTTGTAGACCTTGTCCTTGAGGATCGTGGAGGCGATGTTGTCCTTGGTCACGATCTGCGCGTCGTACAGCTTGGCCGGGATGTCCTTGACCTCGCCGCTGAGGCTGTCGACCTTGGTGTCCGTCAAGGAGTCGATCTTCTCGCCCTTGAGCAGCTTGACCGCGATCTCGGCCGTGGAGTCGGCCTGCGGCTTGATCTGCTTGTAAATGGTGAACGCCTGGTCACCCTTGAGGATCCGCTGGAGACCCGCGAGCTCGGCGTCCTGGCCGCCGACCGGGACGTCCACGCCCTTCTGCTTGAGCGCGGTGATGATGCCGCCGGCCATGCCGTCGTTCCCGGAGTAGACGCCCTGGAAGCCGTCCTTGCCGAGCGAGTCGAGGGCGGCGCTCATCTTCTTGTTGGCCTCGTCAGGCGACCAGTCGGGGATGTCCTGCTCATACGCGATCTTCTTGACCTGCTTGTCGAGGACGCTGTGGGCGCCCTTCTTGAAGAACGGCATGTTCGGGTCGGTCGGCGAACCGTTGATCATGACGACATTGCTGTCCTTGGCCTTGTCGCCGAGCGCCTTGACCAGCGCCTGCCCCTGGAGGCGGCCGATCTTCTCGTTGTCGTAGGACACGTAGGCGGAGATGTTGCCCTCGGCCAGCCGGTCGTAGGCGACGACCTTCACGCCCTTCTTGGCGGCCTGGTTCACCCAGGACTTGGTCGCCTTGTAGTCGACGGCGTCCAGAATGATCACCTTCACGCCCTGGGTGATCAGCGCGTCGAACTGCTTCTTCTGGTTCTCGGTGTCCTGCGAGGCATTGTTGTACTGCACCTTGCAGTCGCTGCACAGCGCGTTGATCTTCGACTCGATGAGCGGGCGGTCGAAGGTCTCGTAGCGGGTGGTCTTGTTCTCCGGCAGCAGCAGACCGATCGTCTTGTTGTCGCCGCCACCCGACTTGGCGCCGTCACCGGCCTTGCCGCAGGCGGCCACGGAGAGCGCCATCGAGACAGCGGCGGTGCCTATGACGACGCGACGCGTCCAAACGTTCATTGGGGTTGCCTCCCTGACGAGGCCGCGTCCTTGCGGCCGAGGTGGCTGGAAGTCAACTCGGCCGCCAGCCGACCGTCAAGGAGTTAATCCTTAACGAGATGACAACGGTGCCATGCGTTAGCTGTGTGAACTCAGCGCGCTCACGCCAGGGCGGGAGCATCTGCCGGCTGTACCCCGTCGAGCAGGGTCGAATCGCCCATCTCGCTCAGCACCAGCGCCAGCGCGCCGAGCACCTCCGCCCGGCCGCCGAGCGTGCCGGGGACGATGCCCAACTGCCGTGCCGCGCTGGGGATCGCGTACCGCGACACCGACTCACGGATCGGCGCCAGCACCAGCTCACCGGCCTCGGCGAGATCCCCGCCGAGCACCACTCGGCTGGGATTGAGCAGATTGCACAGATTTGCCACACCACTGCCGATATAGCGCCCCACGTCCGCAATGACCCGGCGGCAGCCAGGGTCGCCCTCACGGGCCAGCTGGACCACCCGCGCCATGGTCAGATCGGGCCCGTGACTCGGCTGAAGCAGCGGGAGGACGTACCGGGCCGCGGTGAAGGTCTCCAGGCAGCCACGGTTGCCGCAGCGGCACACCGGGCCGGCCTCGTCCAGCGTGATGTGCCCGATCTCGCCCGCCGTGCCGCCCGGCCCGCGGTAGATCTGCCCGCTGATCACCAGCCCGGCGCCGACACCGCTGGCGACCTTGATGTACGCCAGGTCGGCGGCCCCGCGGCCACCGCCCCACACCAGCTCGCCCAGCGCGCCGAGGTTGGCGTCGTTGTCGACGTGGACGGGCACCCCGAGGCGCCCCGAGAGCTCCTGGCCGGGGTTCGTGCCCGTCCAGCCCGGCAGGATCGCCGTGGAGCCGAGCGTCCCGGATTCGACGTCGATCGGCCCCGGCACGCCCAGGCCGACGCCGACGACCTTGCCGGAGTCGATCCCGGTGGCCGCGATCAGCCGGTTGACCAGCTGTTCCGCCCGGTCGAAGCCCTCGGCGGCGGAGGCGTCCACATCGATCGGCTCGGCCTCCTCGGCGAGCACCTGGTGGGCGAGGTTGCCGACCGCCACCCGCAGATGGGAATGCCCGAAATCGACCCCCACGACGATGCCCGCATCGCCGGAGAGCGAGACACTGCGCGCCCGCCGCCCGCCCGCCGAGGTCGGCGTCACCTCAACGGTTCCGCCGTCCTTCAACTCGCGAACGATGTTGGAAACGGTGGCCGCGGACAGCCCCGTGCTCCGGGCGATCTCCGCCTGCGTGAGTGAGCCCGCCATACGCACCGCGCGTACGACTCGCTCCAGATTGGCCCGGTGCAGCGAGGACTGCGACCCTGGAGTCTCCATCGACTCATCCACTCCCGTCTGGGGCCGGGGACGCCTCCCAGCGGCAGCTGGGGAGGCACGACGACCGCCCGCCGACCGCACCCACATCGTCGGGGGGCGGCCATCGATTCAACATGTGAACTCTAAGCAGAACGCCCGCCGGGAAGTCTCGTCAAGGCGTTGAGCCCGGCATGATCGGGAAGCGGCTGATCCGGATACCCGCGAAGGCGGCCCCGCCGTCGCGGAGCCGCCCGGGGAGGCGTGCCGTAGGGCATGCCAAGGTGGCGCAAATCTTTCGCCGGGAGCCGGTGGGCGCCGGACCGCCGGCCCTCCGGCCTCCGGCCCCGCCTCCCTACTTCAGTGCGCCGGCCGTCAGACCGGCCACCACCTGCCGCTGGAAGATGATGTACGCGGCGAGCACTGGCAGCATCGCGATCGTCAGCCCGGCGAACAGACCGGACCAGTCCCCCTTGTAGCCCTGACTCACCGCCAGCGCCACCAGACCCTGCGTCAGCATCTTCTTGTCCGGCTCACCGACGTTGAGCACCGTCGGCAGCAGATATTGGTTCCACTGGCCGAGGAAGTTGAAGATGCCGACGCTGATCAGGCCGGGCTTGGCCATCGGCAGCATCACCTGGAAGAAGGTGCGGGTGTGCGAGGCGCCGTCGATGAGCGCCGCCTCGGCCACCGAGGTGGGCAGCGTCCGGAAGAACCCGCTGAGGAAGAAGACCGTGAACGGCAGCGAGTAGGCGATATAGACCAGGATCAGGCCGTGGTACGTGTCCAGCAGCGCCATGTTCTTCATGACGAAGAACAGCGGGACCAGCGCCAGGATGACCGGGAAGCCCATCCCGCCCACGAACAGGAAGTACAGAAAGCGGTTGCCGGGGAAGTCGAAGCGGGCCAGGACATACGCCGCCATCGACCCCAGCAGCATCGTGCCGATCAGCGAACCGCCCACGACGATCAGCGAGTTGAGGAAGTACTGGCCCATGTTCGCCTTGTCCCAGGCGCGCGACCAGTTCTCGAAGTGCAGGACCGACGGCAGCCCCCAGGGCGAGCCGAAGATCTCGCTGTCGTCCTTGAAGGAGCTCACCACCGCCCACAGCAGCGGCATGGTGACCAACAGGCCCCAGATCACCAGGACTCCGTGCGAGAAGACATTGAGGACCTTGCCCTCAGCACTCCCGCCGCCGGGGCCTGTGCCGTCCTTCCGCGCCTGGCCGCCGCGCGGGCCGGGCAGCCGCGCCGCGTCCGGAGCCGGTGTGTGCTCCTTCGTCACCCCCGGGAGGTCCGCGGGGTCGGTCTGCGCACTCATCAGAACTCCAGTCGCTCGCGCCGGCCCAACCGCATGACGACGGCCGAGAAGACGAGGGTCACGATCAGCAGGGAAACGCCGATCGCGGTCGCATATCCGGCCTGCCCGTCGCGGAAGGTCTTCTGGTACACGTACAGCGGAAGGACCTCGGTCGCATAGTCGGGGCCGCCCGGACCGACGCTCATGATCTGCACGAAGGCGAAGGCCGACACGTCCAGGGCGAGAATGCCCATATAGATCCAGCCGGTCTGGACGGTGTCCCACAGCAGCGGCAGCGTGATCCGGAAGAAGGTGTTGAAGCGGTTCGCGCCGTCCAGCAGCGCGGCCTCGTAGAAATCCTTCGGAATGGAGCTCATACCGGCGGAGAAGAGCACGACATAGAAGCCGACATTGGCCCACACCATCGCGGCCATCACACACCACAGCGCGATCTGCGGATCGCCCAGCCAGTCCGGCTGCACACCGTCGAGCCCGATCGCGTCGAAGAAGGCGTTGAGTGCGCCGCTCTCCGGGTTGTAGGCGAACTGGAAGAGCAGCGCGACGATCGGGACCGACAGCACCTGCGGGAAGAAGTAGAGGATTTTATAGGCGCCCGAGCCACGCACTCCGCCGATGACCGCCTTCTTCCGGCGGCGGCCACCGACGTTGAGCATGAAGGCGAAGAAGAGCCCGAGCGAGAGCGTCACCACCGGCAGGAGCAGCAACAACGTCACACTGTTGCCCACGGCGGACCAGAAGACCTCGTCCTGGAAGAGGCGCGCATAGTTATCGAAGCCGACCATCTTCATGTCCGGACTCAGTCCGGTCCAGTCCGTGAAGGAGTAGTAGATGGCCTGCACAAAGGGCGAGATCACGAAGATCGCGTAAATCGCCAGCGGGAGGACCAAGAATCCCGCGATGAAACGGTACTTACCGTGTTTCATGACTACCGATCCCGTTCTCTGCCTGCGCGTGCCGCCGCCGGTACCGCATCGAACGTCGCGGTCAGCGCTGGTACTTCTTCACGCTGGAGTCGTCGCGGGTGTCGTCCGCATACTTCTGGATCTTCTTGATGGCCTCGTCGGGCGTCAGCCGACCGGCCATCATCTCGCCCAGCGCGCCGACGCCGATCCGCTCCTTCTGGAGCGCCACATACCAGTCCTGCAACCGCGGATTGACGATGTTCTGCCCGGCCTTCTCCAGCGCCACCTGCGCCGATGCCAGGCCCGGCGGGAGCTTCAGCCCCTCGGTGCCGCCGTTGAGCGAGGTGAGCGAGGAGACCTGCCGGATGAAATTCTGCGCGGACTTCTTGCTGAGCATGATGCGCAGCAGTTCCATACCGCCCTCGGCGTTACGGGCCTTCCGCGGCACGATGTACGGCTCGCCGCCCGAGGCCCAGATGGTGCCGTAGGGCATCTTGTCGGAGTCCGACAGGCTGGACGGGGCGCCGACCGCGAGATCGAACTGCGGGTTCTGCGCGATCTGTTTGGCCGACTCGTTCTCCACCCAGGAGCCGTTCGGGATGAACAGCGCCTTCCCCTCGGCCCACGCCTTCTGCGACTGGAGGTGGTCCAGGCCGGGCGAGCCCTTGAGGACATAGCCCTTCTTGTAGAGCTCGTAGTAGGCGTCGAAGGCCGCCTTGACGGCAGGGTCCTTCCAGGCGTTCGGCTCCAGATTGTCGATCTTCCGCAGCACCTCCGCACCACCGATCTTGGCGATGAACGGATAGAGGCTGAAGGGAAGGTAGTACGGGTACTTGCCCGGGTACGTCCAGCCCGCGACGCCCTTCTTCTTGGCCTTGGCGCACAGGGCCAGCATGTCGTCCCAGGTCTCCGGATACTCCGCGTCCAGCTTCTGCAGATTGCCCTTGGAGTACCAGACGCCATAGACCGTGTACGCGTAGTAAAGGATCCAGGTTTCCTTGCCGCCGAACTGGCCCATTTCGACGACACCGGGGCGCAGGGTGTCCCGCACCTTCTTGTTCGGGTCATCGACGGACGGGGCGTCTAGGAGCGTGGAGAGGTCGGTCAGCTGGTCCTTGGCGACCAGCGTGCCGAAGTCCATTTGTTCCGCACCGGAGTTGTCGACGAGGTCCGGGGGATTTCCACCGTTGAAGCGCGGCTGAAGGGTCGACTGGATCTTCTGGGTCGACGAGAGCTTCACCTTGCCGTCAGCCTTCGGGAAGACCTTGAGGTACTCGCTCTGGGCGTCCTTGGCGTACTTGTCACCGAATCCGCCGTCGAAGATGACGACATCGAGGCCGGCCGACTCATTGACCGCGAGCGGATTCTTGGCCGACTTCTTGCCCTTTTCGACCTTGTTATCGCTGTCACTGCCGCCGCCGGCACACGCCGACAGCATTCCCATGGCCGGTACGGCGACGATCCCCAGGGCCGCGGCTCGCTTGACCAGATCACGACGGTTGAATGCAGAGGTGGATCCCATGCTCAAGTCCTCGCCTTCTTCAGGACTCAGGCGGTGTACCGGAGCCACCCGGCACCGCGGGTCAGATGAAGCTGAGTTGTACGGGATGTGCACCGGGCGCGCAGGGAAAGGCGGGGCAGTCGCGCGCTCCCGCTTTCCCCCCGGATCCACGGCCTTCGTCGTACGGCCGGTCGGACGCCGACAGGTATAGTCCACTTCCGGCCGCAGGGGCAAGATCGAATGCAGGGTTGGGCGGCAGTCTTTCCCTAGTTGAGACCTCCCCGGTATGCGGGGATTCGCCCGGCCGTCTCCCGCCGCCCGGTCGGCGACACGAAGGGCGGCACGACCGGCGCACCGATCGCAGCGCCACCCTTGACACCAAAGTCCCCACGCACCTTACTTATCTCTGTTTATCTCGGCGCCATGTAACTGACAACGATGTCAATCTCGTTGAGAGGGCTCGCGTGCGGCTCAGACAACGGCACAGTCCACTGCGGGGGATCGCCCGCCCCGCCGCCCTCGCGGCGGCCGCTCTGCTCGTCATCACCGTGCCCGGCCCGGCCCAGGCCGCGCCACCCCAACAGTCCCGAGGAGCAACGGAGTTCCGCTCCTCCTTCGAATCCGGCGAACCGCAGCCGGACTGGACCGACACCGTCGAGACCGGTCCCGACGGCAAGCCCCGGACCTCCGGCGTCACCCCGGAGACCGCCCCGCCGGCACCCGGGATGACCACCGGGACCGACACCGGCCCCCGCGACTCCCCCACCGCCAAGGCCCACGCCGGCTTCACCGGAGGGCACGCACTGCGCTACGCCGGCACCCACACCGCCGACGGCCACGGCTACTCGTACAACAAGATCTTCGACGTCAATGTGCCGGTCACCGCGGCCACTTCGCTCTCCTACAAGATCTTCCCCGAGATGGCGAAGAGCGATCCGGCCTACCCGGCGACCCACGCCGCCGTCGATCTGGCCTTCACCGACGGTACGTACCTCAGCGAGCTGTCCGCCGTCGACCAGCACGGCGCGCCGCTGACGCCCGGCGGCCAGGCCGCCGCCAAGACTCTCTACGTCAATCAGTGGAACAACCGGGAAGCGCGGATCGGCGCGGTCGCCGCGGGCAAGACCGTCGACCGGATCCTGGTCGGCTATGACGCACCGGCCGCGCCACGGACCGCACCGGCCTTCCGCGGCTGGATCGATGACCTCACCCTCGCGCCCCAGGCCCCGGACAAACCCCTCGCCCACTACTCCGACTACGCCGTCACCACCCGCGGCACGCAATCCAGCGGCAGCTTCTCGCGCGGCAACACCTTCCCCGCCACCGCCGTCCCCAACGGCTTCAACTTCTGGACCCCGGTCACCAACGCGGGCTCCGCGGACTGGCTCTACGAGTACGCGCGGAAGAACAACGCCGACAATCTCCCCACCCTCCAGGCGTTCAGCGCCAGCCATGAGCCGAGCCCGTGGATGGGCGACCGGCAGACCTTCCAGGTCATGCCGTCCGTCGCGGCCGGCACCCCGGACGCCTCGCGCACCGGCCGGGCGCTGCCGTTCCACCACGACAACGAGACCGCCAGGCCGCACTACTACGGCGTGACCTTCGACAACGGTCTCAAGACGGAGATCACCCCCACCGACCATGCCGCGCTGATGCGCTTCACCTTCCCCGGCGACCGGGCGAGCCTGATCTTCGACAACGTCAACAACAAGGGCGGGCTCAGCCTGGACACCGACCGCGGGACCGTCACCGGCTTCTCGGACGTCAGGAGCGGACTGTCCGTCGGCGCCACCCGGCTGTTCGTCTACGCCGCCTTCGACGCCCCGGTCACCGGCGGCGGCCGGCTGGAGGGCGGCGGAGGCAAGGACGTTACCGGCTACCTCCGCTTCAAACCCGGCGCGGACCGCACCGTGACCATGCGGATCGCGACCTCGCTCATCAGCGTGGAGCAGGCGAAGGCGAATCTGACCCGGGAGATCCCCGACGGCGCGACCTTCGCCGGCGTCCAGGACCGGGCGCGGTCGCAGTGGGACGACCTGCTGGGCCGGATCGAGGTCGAGGGCGCGAGCCGGGATCAGCTCACCACGCTCTACTCCAACCTCTACCGGCTCTACCTCTACCCCAACTCCGGCTTCGAGCAGGTCGGTTCGCGCAGCCGCTACGCCAGCCCGTTCTCGCCGCAGACCGGCCAGGACACCCCGACCCGTACCGGTTCGAAGATCGTCGACGGTGAGGTGTACGTCAACAACGGCTTCTGGGACACCTACCGGACCACCTGGCCCGCCTATTCGCTCCTCACCCCGCAACGCGCCGGGAAAATGGTCGACGGCTTCGTCCAGCAGTACAAGGACGGCGGCTGGATCTCCCGCTGGTCCTCGCCCGGTTATGCGGACCTGATGACCGGGACGAGTTCCGATGTGGCATTCGCCGACGCCTATGCCAAGGGCGTGGAATTCGATGCCGAGGCGGCCTATGCCGCGGCCGTCAAGAACGCCACCGTCGCCCCGCCGAACCCCGGAGTCGGCCGTAAGGGCATGACCACCGCGCCCTTCCTCGGCTATACGAGCACCGATACCCGCGAGGGCATGTCCTGGGCCCTGGAGGGCTACCTCAATGACTTCGGTATCGCGCGGATGGGCAAGGCGCTGTACGAGAAGACCAAAAAGCCCCGCTACAAGGAAGAATCGGCCTATTTCCTGAGCCGCGCCCAGAACTACGTCAAGCTCTTCGACCGCAAGGTCGGGTTCTTCCAGGGCAAGGACGCCCGGGGCGACTGGCGGCTGCCACCGGGCACGTTCGACCCCCGGGTCTGGGGTCACGACTACACCGAGACCAACGCCTGGACCTTCGCCTTCACCGCACCGCAGGACACCCGGGGGCTGGCCAACCTCTACGGCGGCCGCAACGCCCTGGCCAAGAAACTGGATGCGTACTTCTCCACCCCGGAGACCGCGTCCAAGGAATTCGCCGGCTCCTACGGCGAGGTCATCCATGAAATGACCGAGGCCCGCGACACCCGGATGGGCATGTACGGGCACAGCAATCAGCCCTCACATCACATCGCCTATGTCTATGACGCGGCGGGGCAGCCCTGGAAGACCCAGGAGAAGGTCCGCGAGGCGATGTCCCGGCTCTACCTCGGCAGCGAGATCGGCCAGGGGTACCCGGGCGACGAGGACAACGGCGAGATGTCCGCGTGGTACGTCTTCAGCTCGCTCGGCTTCTATCCGCTGGTGATGGGCCAGGGCGAATACGCGGTGGGCTCCCCGCTCTTCATCAAGGCCACGGTCCATCTGGAGAACGGCCGCGATCTCACCGTGAACGCCCCGCGCAACAACGCGCGCACGGTCTATGTCCAGGGCCTCCGGGTGAACGGCAAACCCTGGAATTCCACCGCCCTGCCGCACCGGCTCCTGGCCCGCGGCGGCACGCTGGACTTCACCATGGGCGACCGCCCGTCCGCCTGGGGCACCGGAGCGCACGCCGCCCCCACCTCGATCACCAAGGACGACCGCGTCCCCGCCCCGCCCCAGGACGTCACCGCCCCCGGCGGCGGCCCGCTCTTCGACAACACCTCCGGCACCTCGGCCGAACTGACCGGCGCCCCGGCGGATCTCACCCGTCCCACACGGGTCACGTCCTACACCCTCACCTCGGCGGACCACGCCACGGCCCCGGCCGGCTGGACGCTGGAGGGCTCCCCGGACGGAAAGCGGTGGACGCGGCTGGACCACCGCGACGCCGAGTCCTTCACCTGGGACCGGCAGACCCGGGTCTTCGGCATCGGCCGGCCGGGCAGCTACCGGCACTACCGGCTGGTGCCCGACGGCCGCCCGGGCACCCTCGCCGAGATCGAGCTGCTCGGGGCGCCATAGGGCGGCAGCCGCCCGGCCACGGATACGCGGACGGGCCGCACCCCCTCGACCGAGGGAGTGCGGCCCGTCCTGCTGCCGCGGGGTGCTTACTTGCGGCTGCGTTTACTTCCGGATGAGCGAGCGCAGCACGTACTGCATGATGCCGCCGTTGCGGTAGTAGTCCGCCTCGCCGGGGGTGTCGATGCGGACGACCGCGTCGAACTCGACACCGCTGTCCGTGCTGACCTTGACGGTGCGCGGCGTGCTGCCGTCGTTCAGCGCGGTCACGCCGGTGACCGAGAAGGTCTCCTCGCCGGTCAGGCCGAGGGACTCGGCGGTCTGGCCCTCGGGGAACTGGAGCGGCAGAACGCCCATGCCGATGAGGTTCGAGCGGTGGATGCGCTCGTAGGACTCGGCGACGACGGCCTTGACGCCGAGCAGCGCGGTGCCCTTGGCCGCCCAGTCACGGGACGAGCCGGAGCCGTACTCCTTGCCGGCCAGGATGACCAGCGGGGTGCCGGCGGCCTGGTAGTTCTGCGAGGCGTCGTAGATGAACGACACCGGGCCGCCATCCTGCGTGAAGTCGCGGGTGTAGCCGCCCTCGGTGCCCGGCGCGATCTGGTTGCGCAGGCGGATGTTGGCGAAGGTGCCGCGGATCATGACCTCGTGGTTACCACGGCGCGAGCCGTAGGAGTTGAAGTCACGACGCTCGACGCCGTGCTCGGTGAGGTACTGACCGGCCGGGGTGTCGGCCTTGATCGCACCGGCCGGGGAGATGTGGTCGGTGGTGACCGAGTCGCCCAGCTTCGCCAGCACCCGGGCGCCGGCGATGTCGGAGACCGGAGTGGTCTCCATCGTCATGCCCTCGAAGTACGGGGGCTTGCGCACGTAGGTGGACTGCGGGTCCCACTCGAAGGTGTTGCCGGTCGGGATCGACAGCGCCTGCCACTGGGCGTCACCCGCGAAGACGTCCTGGTAGGACTTGTTGAACATGTCCTCGCCGATGGCGTTGGCCACGACGTCGTTGACCTCGGCCTCGGACGGCCAGATGTCCTTGAGGTAGACCGGGTTGCCCTCGGTGTCGGTGCCCAGCGCGTCCTCGGTGATGTTCACCTTCATGGAACCCGCGAGGGCGTACGCGACGACCAGCGGCGGGGACGCCAGGTAGTTCATCTTGACGTCGGGGTTGATCCGGCCCTCGAAGTTGCGGTTGCCGGAGAGCACCGAGGTGACGGCCAGGTCGTGCTCGTTGACGGCCTTGGAGACCTCCTCCGGCAGCGGGCCGGAGTTGCCGATGCAGGTGGTGCAGCCGTAGCCGACGAGGTTGAAGCCGACCTTGTCGAGGTACGGGGTGAGCCCGGCCTTGTCGAAGTAGTCGGTGACGACCTTCGAGCCCGGCGCCAGGGTGGTCTTGACCCACGGCTTGCGGGTCAGGCCCTTCTCCACGGCCTTCTTCGCGACCAGCGCGGCGGCGACCATGACGTACGGGTTCGAGGTGTTGGTGCAGGAGGTGATGGCCGCGACCGTCACCGCACCGTGGTCGATCTCGTAGGTCGAGCCGTCGGGGGCGGTGACCGTGGTCGGGCGGCTCGGCACGCCGTTCGTGGCGGCCGGGGCGTCGGAGGCCGGGAAGGACTCCTCGCCGGCCTCGTCGGCGTCGGAGACGTAGTTGAGGACGTCACGCTCGAACTGCGTGGCGGCCTCGGCGAGCACGATGCGGTCCTGCGGACGCTTCGGACCGGCGATCGACGGGACGACCGTCGACAGGTCCAGCTCCAGCTTCTCGGAGAAGTCGGGCTCGGCGGCCGGGTCCAGCCAGAGGCCCTGCTCCTTGGCGTACGCCTCGACCAGCGCGACCTGCTGGGCGTCGCGGCCGGTCAGGCGCAGGTAGCTGAGGGTCTCGTCGTCGATCGGGAAGATCGCGGCGGTGGAACCGAACTCCGGCGACATGTTGCCGATGGTGGCGCGGTTGGCCAGCGAGGTGGCGGCGACGCCCTCGCCGTAGAACTCGACGAACTTGCCGACGACGCCGTGCTTGCGCAGCATCTCGGTGATGGTCAGCACCAGGTCGGTGGCGGTGGTGCCGGGCTTCAGCTCACCGGTCAGCTTGAAGCCGACGACCCGCGGGATGAGCATGGAGACCGGCTGGCCGAGCATCGCGGCCTCGGCCTCGATGCCGCCGACGCCCCAGCCCAGCACACCGAGGCCGTTGACCATGGTGGTGTGCGAGTCGGTGCCGACGAGGGTGTCGGGGTAGGCCTGGCCGCCTCGGACCATGACCGTACGGGCCAGGTGCTCGATGTTCACCTGGTGGACGATGCCGGTGCCGGGCGGGACGACCTTGAACTCGTCGAAGGCGGTCTGGCCCCAGCGCAGGAACTGGTAGCGCTCCTTGTTGCGGCCGTACTCCAGCTCGACGTTCTGGCCGAAGGCGTCCTTCGTGCCGAACTTGTCGGCGATGACGGAGTGGTCGATGACCAGCTCGGCCGGCGCCAGCGGGTTGATCTTCGCGGGGTCACCGCCGAGCTCCTTGACTGCCTCACGCATCGTGGCGAGGTCGACCACACAGGGCACGCCGGTGAAGTCCTGCATGATCACGCGGGCCGGCGTGAACTGGATCTCCTGGCTGGGCTGGGCCTGGGAGTCCCAGCCGCCGAGCGCCCGGATGTGGTCGGCGGTGATGTTCGCGCCGTCCTCGGTGCGGAGCAGGTTCTCCAGCAGCACCTTCAGGCTGTAGGGAAGGCGCGCGGCGCCTTCGACCTTGTCCAGCCGGAAGATCTCGTACGACTCGTCGCCCACGCGCAGCGTGCTGCGGGCGTCGAAGCTGTTCGCCGACACGACAGTCTCCTTCATGCATGAATTCGCGCGTACCACCGCAATGCTGCCGTCACCGTCCTTGCCCCATCCGCTAAGGTGAGCCTAAGTTAGGTATGCCTTACTGGCGCGGCAGCGGTACGCCTCTCGGCAGATATCTCGATGTCGAGATAACTCTAATACATCGCCGCCTCCTGGTCATGCCCCGACCGGGGTGCGCTGTGCCCTCGGCATGCGATCGTGGTCACGGAAGGCCGGTGACCACCGGGTTCGTGCCACCGCGGGTGGAGTGACCGGAATTGGTCGGGGCCGGGGGTTGCCCACCGGCAGTGGAGGGGAGCGCCGTTGTCGCGCTCCGTGCCGCGGCACGAGCGGAAAGCCGCAGGTCAGGCGCTCATGTCACATCCTGCCGGGCCGGTCCGTCGTACGTGTGCAAGCACCGACCGGCAAAAGGAGAGCATCATGAATGCCCGTTTGGACGCCTTCAGCAGCCCGACCATCGGCAAGGTCTTCAAGCACATCGTCGCGGCAGGCAAGATCCTTGCGGACTCGACGCTGCCGGCCACGACGCAGGAGCTGGTGAGGCTCCGCGCGAGCCAGATCAACGGGTGCGGTTTCTGCACCGATATGCACAGCAAGGACGCCGCGGCCGCCGGTGAGACCTCGGTTCGCCTCAACCTGGTCGCGGCTTGGCGGGAGGCCACGGTCTTCACCGAGGCCGAGCGGGCCGCGCTGGAGCTGGCGGAGCAGGGCACCCGCCTCGCCGATGCGGCCGGCGGGGTCACGGACGAGGCATGGCAGAACGCCGCCAAGCATTATGACGAGGAGCAGTTGGCCGCCCTGGTCTGCGCGATCGCCCTCATCAACGCCTTCAACCGGGCGAACGTCATGATCCAGCAGCCGGCCGGCGACTACCAGCCCGGCCAGTTCGGGTAACGGCGGCCACCGGCCCGGCCGGCTCGGTCGATGAGGAACGGTCGGCCGGGCCGGCGGTCCCCCGGTGCGGGCTTCGCTGCTTCACACAGGGCCGAGGACCGGGTCGACGCCGGTCAGGGCACAGCTCGCGGTCCACAGCCGCGCCGCGGTGCCGGCGTCGGCCAGGTGGTCCCAGAGGGGTTCGGTCACCGGCCTGCCGCGCAGTCCGAACACCCGGGGCCCCCACAGCTGCCCGCCGCGCACGTCCGGGTCGAGCACGGCCCGTACGGCGGGCCACGCGCCGGATTCCTTGCCCTGGACGACGAGGCCGAGCGGCAGCCCGCGCAGCCGCTCGGCCGTCGTCCGGACCCGGACCGGCGGGCGGGAGGGCGTGAGCGAGTCGAGCGCGCCGCCGGGATGGACGACCACGCTCAGCGTCGCGCGGCCCGCGGCGCGCAGCCGGCGGTCGAGTTCGACGCCGAAGAGCATCTGTGCCAGCTTCGAGCGCCCATAGGTGCGCTTGGGCCGGTACTCGTGGACGCTCTGGAGATCGTCGAGATCCAGGCGTTCGGACTTGGCCGCGAAGCTGCCGGTGGTGACGATCCGGCTCTCCGGTGTGGCCGCGAGCAGCGGTGCCAGCCACCCGGTCAGGGCGAAGTGCCCCAGGTGGTTGGTCGCGAACATCAGCTCATGACCGTCCCTGGTTTCCCGGCGCGGCGGATGGTCGAGCGCCACGCCGGCGTTGTGGACGACCGCGTCGAGGCGGTCCAGGCCGAGGGCGGCCACCGACGTCTTGAGCGAGGCCGGGTCGGCCAGGTCCAGCGGCAGGTGCCGCACCTCGGCACCGGGCACCCGGGCACGGATCGACGCGGTCGCTGCTTCGGCCTTCGCCGGGTCGCGGCTGCCGAGCACGACCGTGGCCCCGGTGCCGGCGAGCTGCTCGGCGACGAAGTACCCGATGCCCGCGTTGCCGCCGGTGACCAGGAAACTCTTCCCCTCGGCGGACGGGAGCCGGTGCACGTCCCACCCCTGGGCCTTGTCTGCGGAGGGCATCGCGGGTTCCTCACTCTCGGACTGATGTGGCGGCGTTGGCGGGAACCGCACCCTCCTCACCGGTGCCGCCCCTGCCCCACGGTCCCAACGGCCACCGACACCCGGCCGACAGCCCGCTGTCCGCTGCCGACAGGCGGCCGACACGACCCGCCGTGCGCTGCGGCCGCGGAGGGGCTGCGCCGCACCCCCTCCGCGGGCTTCCTCGTGTCACATTCGGCCCGTGCCCTCCGTCAGTACGGTGACGGAGCTCAACGGGGAGGAATGAGACCCATGAACGACCACGAGTGGCTGGCCGAACGCTTCGAGGAGGAGCGCAGTCGGCTGCGGGCCGTGGCCTACCGCATGCTCGGCTCGCTCAGCGAGGCGGACGACGCCGTCCAGGAAGCCTGGCTGCGGCTGAGCCGGACCGGCGGGGACGACGTACAGAACCTCGGCGGCTGGCTGACCACGGTCGTCGGGCGGGTGTGCCTGGACCAGCTGCGGATGCGCAAGGCGCGGCGGGAGGACTCCCTGGACGTGCACGTCCCCGAGCCCGTCGTGAGCCGTCCGGACACCGTCGACCCGGAACAGGAGGCGCTGCTGGCCGACTCGGTCGGACTCGCGCTGCTCGTCGTCCTGGAGACCCTCAGCCCCGCCGAGCGGCTGGCGTTCGTCCTGCACGACATGTTCGCGGTGCCCTTCGACGAGGTCGCCCCGCTCGTCGACCGCACCCCCGCCGCGGCGCGGCAGCTCGCCAGCCGTGCCCGCCGCCGGGTCCAGGGCGCCACCCCGGCGCCCGACACCGATCTCGCGCGCCAGCGGGAGGTGGTCGATGCCTTCCTCGCCGCCTCGCGCGGCGGCGACTTCGAGGGGCTGCTGGCGGTCCTCGACCCGGAGGTGGTGCTGCGCGCCGACGCCGGTGGTGCGCCCGACGGACTGTCGAAACTGGTCCGCGGAGCGCGCGCGGTCGTCGAGCAGGCGCTCACCTTCTCCCGGTTCGCCCCGTTCGCGCGCCCGGCGCTGGTCAACGGCGCCCCGGGACTCGTCACGGCACAAGGCGGGCAGCCGCTGGCCGTCATGGGCTTCACCTTCGCCCACGGGAAGATCGTCGAGATCAATATCCTCGCCGACCTCGCACGGCTGAGCCGGCTGGATCTGTCAATCCTCGACGACTGACGGAACGGGGCGCGGCGGGAGGGCTGTCGGGAGGGGTGTGGGGTCACAGCGCGAATTCAGGGCAGGGTGATTGTCCGGGTTCAGGGGGGGCGGTGGGGCGCCTTGGTGGCGGCGCGCGCCCAAGGGCCGTCTGCGGGTGGGCCGTTGGGGGGTGCGTACGGGCGGCGCGTTGGACGGGTCCATACTGGCAGCCTGTTGCGGCGACGGAGACCTCCCCGCACACCACACGTTCTCGGCCGCTGCGCGGAATTGCCGCACGCGGACGGACCTCCGGCTCCTACGCTGACGCCGTGACGGCCACCCCTGAACCCGCGCCCCCTCGCCCGTCCCCGCTCGCCGCCACCGCCCCACCACCTGCCGTCCCGCCAACTGCCGCCCCGCCGCCCGTCGATCCGCCATCCGCCGACCCATCTCTCTGGCGCGACCGACGGTTCATGCTGCTGGCCGCCGCCCGCACCATCTCGGTCCTCGGGAACGGCTTCGCCCGGGTGGCGCTGTCCTTCGCCGTGCTGGCACTACCGGGGGCGGGACCCGGGCAACTCTCGCTGGTGCTGGCCTGTCAGGCGGTGCCCCAGCTGGTGTTCGTCCTGGCCGGCGGGGTGATCGCGGACCGGATGTCGCGCTCCCGGCTGATGATCGTCACCGATCTCGTCGGCGCCGCCGCGTACGCCGGACTCGCCGCCATGGTGCTGACCGGGCACGCCCCGCTGCCGGCGCTGTGCGCACTGGCGGCGCTGGCCGGCACGGCCACCGCGCTGTTCTCCCCCGCGATGGACGGCGTCATTCCGCTGCTCGTCCCCGCCACGCGGCTACAACAGGCCAACGGGCTGCTGCGGGTCGGTATGAACAGCTCGATGCTGCTGGGGCTCGCGCTGTCCGGTGTGGCCGTCGCCGTGGTCGGCGCGGGCTGGGCCCTGGCGCTCAATGCCGCGTCGTTCGTGGTGAGCGCGCTGCTGATCCGAGGGCTCCGGCTGCCCGCGCGGGCCCGTACGGGGGCATCGGGGTGGGCCGATCTGCGGGACGGCTGGCGGGAGTTCGCCGGGCGGCAGTGGCTGTGGGTGGTCGTCGCGCAGTACTCGGTCGTGGTCGCCGCGCTCAACGCCCATGCCGGAGTGCTGGGGCCGCTGAGGGCCGAGAACGGGCTGGGCGGGGCCCGGTCCTGGGCGCTGATCGTCGCCGCGCAGGCGCTGGGCACCATCACCGGCGCCGGACTGGCCGCCCGCCTCCGGGTACGCCGGCCGGTGCTGACCGCCGTATTGGCCACCTTCCCGCTGGCCCTCCCGATCGCGCTGCTCGCGGTGCGGGCGCCGGTGCCGTGGATCGCGCTCGCCATGTTCGCCTCGGGTATCGCCGCGGACATCTTCGGTGTGCTGTGGGCGACCACCATCCAGCGGGAGGTCCCGGAGGCGGCACTGTCCCGCGTCAGCTCGTACGACTGGTTCGGCTCACTGGTCTTCGCCCCGCTCGGCCTCCTGATCGCCGGACCGCTCGCGGCACGCATCGGCATCGGCCACGCCCTCGCCGGCTGCGCCGCACTGATCGTCCTCGCCTCGGCCGCGGCCCTGCTCTCCCCCCAGGTACGCGGCATCCGAGCACCGGAACCTCCGCCGACGGACGAGGACCGGGGCGAGCACGAAGCGAGCGGGCGGCCTCACTGAGGTCGCGGGCGCCCGAAGGGGGCGCGGGGAACCGCGCGACCAGCCACGACGCGGCCGCAGACGCACAACGGTCCCCTGGACGGAACCCTCAGCCGTGACGACGGCCCTGCCCCCGCCCCCTCACCGCCCCGCGAGCCCCACCCGCACCACCGTCACAATCTCCTCGTCGGAGAGCCCCAGCCGGCGGGCCTCCGCGATCAGCCGCTCGGCGGTTTCCCCGAGGCGGGCGCGCGCGGGCGCGGCGGCGCCGAGGACCACCGCACCGCGCCCGCGGCGGAGTTCGATCAGCCCCTCCTCCTTGAGGCGCTGATAGCCGCGCAGCACGGTATGGACGTTCACGCCGAGGGACGCGGCGAGTTCACGTGCGGCCGGCAGCCGCTCCCCGGTGTTCACCGTGCCGTCGGCGATGGCGCCGCGGACCGAGGCCGCGATCTGGTCGCCGAGCGGGACGGACGACCCGGGGTCGACCTGGAAGAGCACCTCAGCCTCCTTGCCGCGAATGGGCGCGGTCGGTGTACGTATTGAGCAGTGCGGCGGCGGTCGCGGCATCATCGACCGTCACCACGAACTCCCTGCCGTTGGTCAGCCGTACCACAATGCCCTCCCCCGAGCGCAGCACGAAGCCGCTGCGGCCGGCCCGGATGCGGTAGCCCCAGCCGCCGAACTCGGCGAAGCAGGCGACGTGTTGACTGCCGGCCTCCTCGATGCGGTCCAGAGGTATGTGCCGGAAACGGCAACGCGAGGACAGCAGCGCCGGCGCGAGGGTCAGCCCGCGCCGGTCCACGGTCACCCGTATCGAGGCCAGCGGCAGGGACACGACAGCGCCGAACAGCAGGCCCGCGCTCGCGATCCAGTCGGCGAAGAGGCCGATGAGGAGCCCGCCGACGAGCAGCAGACCGCCCAGTACGGCCAGCGGCGGCGAGCCGATGGTGCGCGACCAGCCGGCCGTCGCGGTGGCGGGAAGGCCGAGCCGGGACACCGCACCGCGGGGCTGCCGGGGCGCGACGGGCGCCGGGCCGGCGAGCAGCCGCCCCAGCGCCCCGGCGCACAGCGCCACCGCGAGGCCGAGGAACAGCTCCCACATCGGCACCCGGACGGCCGAGGCATCGGCCGCGTCGACGTTGCTGAGCAGCGTCACACAGTCGGCGTAACCGGTTAAGGCAACGGTGGCGTAGCCGCCGGCGATCACCCACGGCACCTCGGGCGCAGCCGGCCGCAACTGGACGAGGAAGCCGACCACGGCGCCCAGAAGGAGGAACAGGGCGAGGGATCCGGTCAGAAAGCCCTGGACCGACATGAATCCATCGGCCTGGCCGCCGAACCGGAAACGGGTGGCGAGCGGATCGGGCAGCCGGCCGGACACCGCCGTATAGATGCCGGCGAACACCACGATCACGGCTAGGAAGGGCCCGGCGGCAACCAAGGTCCGCGGCCCGTCGGCCAGCGGCGGGACGGAACGCATCACACTCTTCATAACTCCCCTTGAGACTCCACAACTCTGTAACTCCGCGACTCCGAACTCCCTTCCATTGTTCGCATAGTAGTAGAACTATGCGACACGCCACAATGAAGCATCCATCTCATATCTGAGATACGGTCACCCCATGGCAGACGACTACCTCGTACGCATCGGCAGGCTCATCCGTGACGCCCGACAACACCGTGGCTGGACACAGGCGCAGCTTGCGGAGGCTCTGGGCACCAGCCAGAGCGCCGTCAACCGCATCGAACGCGGGAATCAGAACATCAGCCTTGAGATGATCGCCCGTATCGGCGAGGCTCTCGACAGCGAAATCGTCTCGCTCGGCTATGCCGGGCCGATGCATCTGCGGGTGGTCGGCGGACGCCGGCTCTCCGGCAGCATCGATGTGAAGACGAGCAAGAACGCGTGTGTGGCGCTGCTCTGCGCCACGCTGCTCAACGCCGGCCGCACAACTCTGCGCCGGGTGGCCCGTATTGAGGAGGTCTACCGCATCCTCGAAGTACTGGGCAGCATCGGCGTACGCACCCGGTGGATCAACGACGGCAACGACCTGGAGATCATCCCGCCCGCGGAACTCGACCTCGACTCGATGGACACCGAGGCCGCCCGCCGCACCCGCAGCGTCATCATGTTCCTCGGCCCGCTGCTGCACCGGATGGACCACTTCAAGCTGCCGTACGCGGGCGGTTGCGATCTCGGCACCCGGACCGTGACCCCGCACATGACCGCGCTGCGCCATTTCGGCCTGGAGATCACCGCGACCGACGGCACCTACATCGCCGAGGTGGACCGCACCGTCGCCCCCAAGCGCGCGATCGTGCTGACCGAACGCGGCGACACCGTCACCGAGAACGCGCTGCTGGCCGCCGCCCGCCACGACGGCGTCACGGTCATCCGCAACGCCTCCTCCAACTACATGGTCCAGGACCTCTGCTTCTTCCTGGAGGAGCTGGGCGTCCGGGTCGACGGCATCGGCACCACCACCCTCACCGTCCACGGTGCCGCACACATCGAACGCGATGTGGACTTCGCCCCGTCCGAGGACCCGGTCGAGGCAATGAGCCTGCTGGCAGCGGCAGTTGTCACCGAGTCCGAGCTGACGATCCGCCGGGTCCCGGTCGAGTTCCTGGAGATCGAACTGGCCGTCCTGGAAGAGATGGGCCTGGACCACGAACGCAGCCCGGAGTACGCCGCCGACAACGGCCGCACCCGGCTCATCGACCTCACCGTCCGCCCCTCCAAGCTCCAGGCGCCCCTCGACAAGATCCACCCGATGCCCTTCCCGGGCCTCAACATCGACAACGTCCCCTTCTTCGCGGCCATCGCGGCCAGCGCCCAGGGCCAGACCCTCATCCACGACTGGGTCTACGACAACCGCGCGATCTACCTCACCGACCTCAACCGCCTCGGCGCCCAGGTCAAACTCCTCGACCCGCACCGCGTCCTGGTAGACGGCCCCACCCGCTGGCGCTCCGCAGAAATGATGTGCCCCCCGGCCCTCCGCCCCGCCGTCGTCGTCCTCCTGGCCATGATGGCCGCCGAGGGCACCTCCGTACTCCGCAACGTCTATGTCATCAACCGCGGTTACGAGGACCTGGCGGAACGGCTCAACTCGATCGGGGCACAGATCGAGATCTTCCGGGACATCTGAGGGGCGGGTGCCGCGCACCCTTTCTGACCTGCAACGATCTGGGCCAGGAAGGGGGCGGCGGCACCGTGGGACTTCTCCGGCGAGGTGCCCGCCCACACTGCGGCACGACACATTCACGGGCGGACGGCCAACTCCGTTGTCAGTGCCTGCTGTCAGGCTGAGCATCGCCTCACACCATCGTCTGGAGGACAGCAATGAGTGTCGATCTCGGTCCGCTGGTCATCGCTCGCCGCAGCGGCGGTGAGCCGATTCGGGCCAAGGGTGGCGCGTCGAGGTCAAGTCGGCTGCCTATCTACAGTCGTGGGCGCAGTCCCAGCCGAAGTACTGCGCCGCTCCGATGTGTACGTCTTCTGCCTGCTGTACCACCAGGACAAGCCGACCCTCGACCCCCTCGACCTCGACCAGTGGACCTTTTATGTCCTGCCCACCCGGGTCCTGGATGAACGGTGCCCGGTCCAGAAGACGATCAGGCTTTCCAGCCTTCAGCGCCTCAGCCCGCTGAAGACCGACTTCGCCGGCCTGCCGAATGCAGTCGCCACCTGCGCCGAAGGCATGCGATAGCCCAGCCCGTCCCCCACCACCCCCCTACCTCACCCCGCCCCCTCCGGCGTGAGCACCACGAACTCCGCGCCCGCGGGGTCGGTGCAGACGGCGAGGCGGCCAACGCCCTCGGCGGTTTCGGGGCCCATGGAGAGGGCGCCGCCGTTGCCCGTCGCCAGGCCGACCGTGGCGTCGCAGTCCTGGCAGCCGAAGACCGGGTGCCAGTACGGCTTTCCGCCGGGGCCGAGCAGGTCGGCGGGGACGCCCATGAGGCCGCCGTGCATCCGTTCCTCGCTGCAACCAGCGGGGGTGAGCAGGGTGTAGGTGCCACCGCCGCCGGGGAGCGGCATGTCCTGGGTGCTCCAGCCGAAGACGGACCTGTAGAAGGTCTGGGCGGCGGCGGGGTCGGTGGTGTAGAGCTCGGTCCAGACCAGGGTGCCCGGTCCGTCCGCGTCCTCGACGCCCGGGTACCTGGCCGGTTCCCAGACGGCGAACTCGGCCCCCTGCGGGTCCGTGAGCTGGGCGAACCGTCCGTCGTCCGTACCGACGCCGGCGGGCGGCACGCGGACCGAGCCGCCCGCCCGCTCCACCGCCTTGACCGAGGCGTCCGCGTCGGAGGTGTGGAAGTAGAGCGTCCAGGCGGAGCGGGCGCCGTCCTCGGTCAGCGGGCCGACCGCGCCGACGACCTTGCCGTCCAGCCTGAAGAGGGTGTATCCGCCCGTGTCCCCGCCCGCGCCCTGACCGCCGTGTGGTTCGGCCTGCCAGCCGAACACGGCCCGGTAGAAGGCCGTTGCGGCCTCGACGTCCGGGGCGCCGAGGTCGAGCCAGCACGGGGAGCCGGGAACGAAGTCAGTAGTGATCATGGCGATTCCCTTCGCGGATCCTCTCTGCTGTCAGCCTGACATCAGCCACCGGCCCTCGCCCGTCGGCCGGAATTCGGCGTCCGTGCCCGCGCTTGCTAGCCTGACGCGCGCTCGTCAAGAACGCTCGGCGAGCGCATCATCAATCGGTTGCGCGTATAGGTACGCGCTCAGGGCGGCCGTCCAAGGGGGCGGCCGTCGCCACGGGGGAGAAATAGCTATGCAGTTTCGTCATGTCCGCGCTGTTGCCGCCTGTGCACTGGTGGTCGTCGCGCTGACCGGTGCCCGGCATTCGCACGGCGGGGGCTGCGGCAGCAGCCACAGCTCCGGCTCCACCTCCAGCGGTGGCTACAGCAGCAGCGACGGCGGTTACAGCAGCTCCGGGAGCACCACCAGCAGCGGCACCACCACGGGCGGTTCACCGACCGCCGGCTCCACCACGCCGCCCGAGTCGGACATCCGGATCACCGACTGCAAGGTCGACAGCGCGGCCGGGACGCTGAGCGCCGAGCTGAGCGTGACCAACGGCAACTCGCAGGGCACGGCGACCTACAACGGCACCGTGCAGTTCACCGACGAGACCGGTGCCACCTTCGGCTCGGCACAGATTTCCGTCAGCGGGGTCGCCGCCGGCCAGACCCGGCCCGCCTCGGTCTCCGGCACCTTCCTCAAGGGCCCCGGCGGCCAGGGGCCGAGCTCGGGCAAGTGCAAGCTGGGCCAGGTCTGGAAGGCGAACAGCTGAGGCGCCCAACGGGCGGACACGGTCGCGGAGTTCACGGCCGCGGCCGGTACAGCTCCTTGGCGATGATCGAGCGCTGCACCTCCGTGGCGCCCTCGTAGATGCGCGGCGCCCGGACCTCGCGGTAGAGGTGCTCCAGCAGATGGCCGCGCTGGAGTGCGCGGGCGCCGTGGATCTGTACGGCGGCGTCGACGACGTACTGGGCGGTCTCGGTCGCCAGCAGTTTGGCCATGGCCGAGCGGCGGGCGATGTCGGGGGCCCCGGTGTCGTACGCGGAGGCCGCCGCGTAGACCAGGAGGCGGGCGGACTCGACCCGGGTGGCCATCTCGGCGAGCTGGTGGCCGACGGACTGGAGGTCCTTGAGGGGGCCGCCGAACGCGGTGCGGGCGCCCGCGTGCGTCAGCGCCGCCTCCAGCGCGGCCTGCGCCATGCCGACCGCGAAGGCGCCGACGCTCGGCCGGAAGAGATTCAGCGTGGCCATCGCGACGGCGAATCCGCCGTCCACTTCGCCCAGCACATCCGCCCTGGTCACCGGCGTGCCGTCGAACACCAGGGTGCCGATCGGATGCGGGCTGAGCATGTCCAGGTGCTCGCCGGTCAGGCCCGGACGGTCGGCGGGGACGAGGAAGGCGGTCACCCCGCGCGCGCCCGCCGCGCCGCCGGTCCGGGCGAAGACGGTGGCGAAGTCGGCCTCGGGGGCGTTGGAGATCCAGCACTTCTCGCCGGTGAGCCGCCAGCCGTCCGGGCCGTCCGGCTCGGCGGTCAGGGACAGCGCGGCGGCGTCCGAGCCGGCGCCCGGCTCGCTCAGCGCGAAGGAGGCGACCGCCCGGCCGGCGGCCACCTCCGGCAGCCAGCGGGCCCGCTGGGCCGCGGTCCCGGACTGCACCACCGGGTAGGCCCCCAGGCCCTGTAGTGCCAGCGCGGTTTCCGCCTCCGTGCACTCCTGGGCGAGGGATTCCCGCAGCAGGCAGAGGTCCAGGGCGCGCAGCGCGCCGTCGGCGGGGAACAGGCGGCGCAGCAGGCCCAGTTCACCGAGGGCGGCGACCAGCGGGCGGTTGACCCGGCCCTCCTCGCCCTTCTCGGCCAGCGGACTCAGCCGTTCGGCGGTCAGCGCGCGCAGTTCGGCGCACCATTCCTGTTCGTCCGGTCCCAGCGCGAATACGGTCACGAGGCGGCTCCCTGGTAGCGGTCCTCTATCGCGGTCTGTTGACTGCCGTCACGAACACGTTACGCTGACGACGGATCCGAACGGCAGTCCTCGACCGCAGAGCGCGCAGCAAACCGAGCAGTCCCCGTTCCCGGCCGCCCATCGGACAGACCCAAGGGGCACCCGTCATGGAGCTACGGTCCTCCGCCCATACCGACACCTTCGCGCGCGACCGGCTGCCGCCCCACGACCAGTGGCCGCACCTCACCGATCTGGGCTATCCCGACCGGCTGAACTGCGGCGCCGAGCTGCTGGACGGCACCATCGCCCGGCTCGGCGCCGACCGGCCCGCGGTCCGCGACGCGAGCGGCCCCGTCTGGACATACGGTCAGCTGCGCGCTCAGGTGGACGCGATCGCCCATGCGCTCACCGGCCGGCTCGGGGTCCAGCCGGGCAACCGCGTCCTGCTGCGCGGCCCCACCACGCCCTGGCTGGCCGCCTGCTGGCTCGCCGTGATGAAGGCGGGGGCGGTCGCGGTGACGGTGCTGGCCGCCCAGCGCCCCCAGGAGCTCGCCACGATCTGTGCGATCGCGCAGGTGCGGTTCGCGCTGTGTGAGGTGCGGGCCGTCGACGATCTCGCCAAGGCCGAGGTCCCGGGGCTGCGGATCACCACGTACGGCGGGGACGGGCCGGACGATCTGCGGCAGCTCGCCCGGCCGGGCGGCGCGCCCTACCCGGCCGTGGCGACCGCCGCCGACGATGTCGCGCTGATCGCCTTCACCTCGGGCACCACCGGGCGCCCCAAGGGCTGTATGCACTTCCACCGCGATGTGCTCGCCATCGCGGACACCTTCTCGGCGCAGGTGCTGCGCCCGCAGCCGGACGATGTGTTCGCCGGCAGTCCGCCGCTCGGTTTCACCTTCGGCCTCGGCGGACTGGTCATCTTCCCGCTGCGGGCGGGCGCCTCGGCCTTTCTCGCCGACTGGGGCGGGCCCCAGCAGCTGCTCCGCGATATCGCGGCGCACCGGATCTCGGTGCTGTTCACCGCGCCGACCGCCTATCGCGCGATGCTGCCCGAGCTCGCCGGGCACGATGTGTCCTCGCTGCGCCGTTGTGTGTCGGCCGGGGAGAATCTGCCGGCCGCGACCTGGCAGTCCTGGCACACGGCGACCGGTCTGCGGATCATCAACGGCATCGGCGCCACCGAGCTGCTGCACATCTTCATCGCGGCCGCCGACGACGCCGTCCGCCCCGGGATGACGGGACTGCCGGTCCCCGGCTTCCAGGCACGGGTGGTGGGCCCGGACGGCGCACCGCTGCCGGACGGCGCGCCGGGGCTGCTGGCGGTCCGCGGGCCGACCGGCTGCCGCTATCTCGCGGACGCCCGGCAGACGGAGTACGTACGCGACGGCTGGAACATCACCGGCGACACCTACGTCCGCGAGCCGGACGGCTACTTCCGCTATGTGGCCCGCGCGGACGACATGATCATCTCGGCGGGGTACAACATCGCGGGTCCCGAGGTGGAGGACGCGCTGCTGCGGCACCCGGATGTGGCCGAGGCGGCGGTGGTGGGCCGGGCCGACGAGGACCGCGGGCAGGTGGTCGTCGCCCATGTCGTGCTGCGGGACGGCGTCCCTCCGTGTGACGACACCGTCGCCGCGCTGCGCTCCTTCACCAAGACCCGTATCGCGCCCTACAAATGCCCGCGCGAGATCGTCTTCCACACCTCGCTGCCGCGCACCCCGACCGGCAAGCTCCAGCGTTTCCGGCTGCGGGAACCCGATCTAGAGTGACCCGGTGAACGACCCGCACACACAGCGCACCCCACGGTCCCTGATCGTCACGTTCTACGGCGCCTACGGACGCGGCGGCCCCGGCGGCCCGGCCGCTCCGGTGCCGGTGGCCGCCCTGATCCGGCTGCTCGGTGCGCTCGGGGTCGATCCGCCGTCGGTGCGCTCCGCGGTCTCCCGGCTCAAGCGGCGCGAGCTGCTGACCCCCGCCCGGACGGCCTCCGGCGCGGCCGCGTACGGACTGTCCGACGCGGCCCGCCAGCTGCTGGACGACGGCGACCGCCGGATCTTCGGCCGGCCGGCCGCGCGGCTGTCCGACGGCTGGGTGCTGGCCGTCTTCTCCGTCCCCGAGGAGGAGCGGCACAAGCGCCATCTGCTGCGCTCCCGGCTGGCCCGGCTCGGCTTCGGCACCGCCGCGCCGGGTGTGTGGATCGCCCCCGCGCAGCTCTACGAGGAGACCCGGCACACCCTGGAGCGGCTGCAACTGGACCCGTACGTCGACCTGTTCACCGGTACGCACGCCGGCTTCGCCCCTACGGCGGACGCGGTCGCCCGCTGGTGGGACCTGGACGCCATCGCCGCACAGCACCGCGCCTTCCTCGACGAGCAGGAGCCGGTCCTCCAGCGCTGGTCGCGGCGCCGCTCGGTGCCCCCCGAAGCGGCCTACCGCGACTATCTGCTGGCGCTGGACGCCTGGCGCCGGCTGCCGTACGCGGATCCCGGACTGCCCTCTCCCCTCCTGCCTGAGGACTGGCCGGGCGGCCGCGCGGCGGAGGTGTTCGGCCGGCTGCACGCCAAACTCCGGGACGCCGGGGCCCCCTACGCGCACGAGGCGATGACCGGGGCGTAGCGGCCCCGCGCACCGGCCTCAGCGGCGGCGCTGCTGGGCCCCCACCTTGACGCCGGAGCGCGGCCGGGCGGCGGCGATCACGGAGACCACGTCCTTGAAGGAGCCGCACATCCGGGTGCCGGCGACCCCGGCGAGCTCACCGAACGTCCCGACGCCGTAGGTCACCGCGACCGGCTCCATGCGCGCGGTGACCGCCATCCTCATGTCCCCCACGGTGTCCCCCACATACGCGCTCTGCCAGGCCGCGACACCGAGCCGGCCGGCCGCCCGCAGCACCATCTCCGGGTGCGGCTTGCCACGCCGGACCATGTCCTGGCCGATGACCGGGCCGACCAGGTCGCGGATGCCCATGACGTCGAGCAGCGCCTCCGCGCTGCGGGTGGTCTTGGACGTGGCGACGGCCAGCTCGACGCCGTGGGCGCGCAGCGCGGACAGCCCCGCGGTGACGCCCGGGAAGAGCAGCTGCGGCCCCAGGCACAGCACTTCGTAGGCGAACAGCTCGCGGTAGCGGGAGATCGCGGCCTGCACCCGGCCGTCGTCCTCGGGCCTGCCCAGCAGCCGGCCGAAGGCGGGGCCGGGAGGCTTGCCGATCGCGGCGGCCGCCTGCCGGGCGGTCACCGAACAGCCTTGCTCCGCGGCCACCTTGATCAGCAGTTTGCTGATCGCGGGGAGGGTGTTGGCGAGGGTGCCGTCCAGGTCGAAGACGGCGGCCCGGATCGTCTCACCTCCGGCGCCCCGTACACCTCTCACGGGACGTTCGCCGACTTCCGTTGCTACGCGCATGGCTGGAGACCTTTCCGGATTCCGATGGGGGGTGCAGGGGCTCGGGTGACGTTGCTGGCTCGGCTGATGGGGCGGCCTGCGGTCGACGACTGGTTACGGCAGCGGCGGTCTCGCCAGGGCGCACCGCCGTCCAGGGCGGCACGCAACCGTCGAGGCGGCGCATCGGAAGGGAACGTCCCGTTTACCGCCTTCGGAGATTTAAAAACCGCCTGCGCTGTTTGTCAATGCATCCCCGTCTCCCCTGACGGGTCGACAACGCCCCTGTGCGGCGCCAAACTGGGGGCACATGCCCCCGGGGAGGCGCCCAGCGCCGAAACGCGCGAAAGATCGTCAGCTTCGCGTCAGGGCCCGCCAGTTCCAGCCAATCCCGTGAAGCATATCGAACCGCATGGTTGGTTTTCTATGTAGACTGCAATGAGCTCGCAGCCGTACTAGAGACGGGACGGACACCGTGCCCACCCAGCATCGCGCCATCCAGAGCCGCCAGGCACTCATCCGCTCGGCCGCAGAGACCTTCCTGGAGAAGGGGGTTCCCGCAGCGGGCATGGTCGAGATCAGCCGGCGGGCCCGGCTGAGCAAGGGAGCGCTCTACTTCCACTTCACCTCGAAGGACGACCTCACGCTCGCGGTGCGGGACGCGGCACTGGAGGCCCTGCGGGAGCTCGAGGACGCCTTCACCCGCTCGCCGCAGCCACTGACCACCGCCGTACGGGACTTCACCACCGCGCTGTTCGGCAGGGTGGAGTCGGACGCGGTGCTCCGCGCCGGCTTGCAGCTGCGGCCGGAGACCGCGCCGGGGCTCGGCATCTACGCCCTGGAGCAGCGCTGGTATGCGCTGTTTCTCGACAAAGCGGTGACCTGTGGGACCGGCGGGCCGGCCGGGCCGCATGCGACGGACACCGAACCGCGGCGCACGGCCCAGCTGTTGACCTCCATCGTGGTCGGCCTGCTGCACCTGGGCAGCGAGGACGGGACGTGGTGGGACCACGAGGCCATCGTCGACCTGTGGGCGCTGCTGCCGGCCGCACCGGGCCGGATCCCGGCCGCCGTCCCGGCTCCGGCGCAGCTGCCGGCGGCGGGCTGACCGGGACGCCCGCGGCCCGCCCCGGTCCTCATGCCCCGGCCTCACAACTCGACCAGCACGGCCCCGATATGACGACCCTGCGTCAGTTCGCGCAGCGCCTGCGGCGCCTGCTCGATCCCCCTCAGAAGGGCATGCGGGAAGACCAGCGTGCCCTCCCGCAGGCCCTGGCCGAACTCCTTCGTCCACTCCTGCGGCAGGTCCGGATGGGCGTACAGCCCGAATCCGCGCAGGGTCACCCGCCGCGTGATGATCAGCCCCGGGTCCAGCTCCACCGGGGCGATGCCGCCGCGGTCCCCGCCCAGCTGACCGGAGAGCGCGCCGACCAGCGCGAACCGCGCGTCGGGGCGGGCCACCGCGAGCGCCGCCGTCAGCTGTTCGCCGCCGACGGTGTCCAGCAGCACATCGATACCGCCCGGTGCGGCCCGCCGCAGCTGCCGCTCGATCGGCCCGGCGCCGCGCACGATCGTGTCGTCGTAGCCCAACTCGGCGCGCAGCCGCCCAGCCTTGCGCTCCGAGCCGGTGCTGCCGACGACCCGCCCGGCGCCCAGCCGCCGGGCGAGCTGCCCGGCCATGCTGCCCACGCCGCCCGCCGCCCCGCTGACGAACACGGTGTCCCCCGGCCTGACCTCGGCGGCCAGGCGCAAGGCACCCCAGGCGGTGGCGCCCTGCGACAGATGCGCGGCGGCGGTCGGCAGCGCGTCCGGGGCGAGGCGCCGTACCCGCGACTCCTCGACCGCCGCGAACTCCCGCCAGCCGCAGGGGTGATGGACCAGTTCGCCGGGGGTGAAGCCGCCTCCGGGAGCCGCCACCACCTCGCCGACCGCCGAGCCCCACAGCGCCTCGCCCGGTACGAATGAGGGCATCGGCAGCCGGATTCCGGTCATCTGTGAGCGCATCACCGCGGTCACCGCCATCACGCGGTTGCGCACCAGCACCTCCCCCGCCCGGGGCTCGGGCACGGGGACCTCGGCGATCGTGAAGTGGCGTGCCGTCAGCTCGCCTTCTACCTGGGACGCGAGCCGGACCTCGCGGTGCACGGCGGGTATGGCGGGGACGACGGTGGGGGACATCGGACAGCTCCTCGCGCTGGTAGCACTCGATGGTGCCGCCCTGGAGGACGGCGCCGGTTCATACCCGAGGGGCCCACCTCCGGAGCGGGCGCAAATTCAATACCGCATGGTTGGCTTCTTTATGATGCGGAAATAGACTGCGCGGCCACGGGCAGCGGGTCGCACTCAGGCACAACAACTCCAAGAGAGCATACGGAGGATGATCGGTGGTCAAGCAGGAACGCGCAGTGCGCACCCGACGCGCCGTCCTCGAAGCAGCGGCTCATGTCATCGGCACCCGCGGGTACCAGGCCGCCACGATGGCCGAGATCATCCAGCGCGCCGGGGTCACCAAAGGGGCGGTGTACTTCCACTTCACGTCCAAGGACGCACTGGCCCGCGCGGTCATAACGGAGCAGACCGACCCCTTTCTGCCACAGGTCAGCGAGTCCCGGCTCCAGGACGCCATCGACTTCACCCACCAGGTGGCGCTGGCGCTGCGCAGCGACCCGTTGCTCCAGGCCGGCACGCGTATCGCGGTGGAGACGACCTTCAGCGAGGATCCGCTGGTGCCGTACCAGGCGTGGACCGACATCATCACCACGATGTTCACCGAGGCTCGGGACAACGGGGAACTACTGCCGGGCGTGGCACCTGACCGGGCGGCCGAGTTCTTCGTCGCGGCCTACATGGGCGTGCAGTTGTTCTCGCGCGCCGCGACCAACCGCGCCGATCTCCCGGAGCGGGTCACGGCCCTGTGGAAGCACACGCTCCCGGGCCTCGCGTCGCCCGGTGCGCTGAGCCATCTGGATCCGCACGGCCGCTGCGTCAAGATCTCGGTCTGACGCCCCGGGCCACCGCCCTGACGGAGCCGCCGGCTCCTTCCCGGCCCTGGAAAACAAACCACATGGTCCGTATCTTAGTGTCTTTGGGATCTGACCAAGCCTCAGCCCGTCAGGGCGCTGAGAGCCGCACCACAGAAGGGAACCACCTATGGCCAGCGCCACGCTCACGCCGTACTTGCGCGATCAGCGCGACGATGTCGGAGGCGGATCCGCCGACGGAATCCGACCGTCGTCGCTCACCACGACCGTGCCGCGTGAGTATGTGCACCGCAACGCGGTGTCCGAGGTGTTCCTGACGAACTGGCGGCGCGACGGGGCCGACAGCTGGGTGGTCAGCGGCCAATGGCCGCGCGCCCACACCTTCTACGGGCCGCTGCACGGGATGCACGACCCGATCCTGCTGATAGAGACTGTGCGGCAGGCCGGGATATTACTGAGCCATGTCGCGCACCGGGTGCCGCTCGACCACCCGATCATCTGGCAGCGGGTCCGCTACGAGCTCACGCCGCAGGCACTGCGCACCGCGCAGCACCCCGCCGAGGTCGAACTGCACATCACCGACCGCGACATGGTCCACCGCGGCAAGCGGCTGGTCAGCGCCCTCCAGGAGTTCCGGATCCGGTGCGACGGCGCCGAGCTGGCCTCCGCGACGCTCGACTACTCCTGTCACAGCCCGGCCGTCTACCGCCGGCTGCGCGGCGAGTACGGCGATCTGGCGCTCGCCAACTCCCGTACGCTGCCGCTGCCCGAGCCCGTGAGCCCGCGGCTGGTCGCCCGGGAACACGACCGCGATGTGGTGCTCTCCCCCACCGACCGCCCCGACCGCTGGCAGCTCCGGGTGGACACCTCGCACCCGGTGCTCTTCGACCACCCCGTCGACCACGCCCCCGGCATGCTGATGATCGAGGCCGCCCGGCAGGCCGCGCAGGCCGCCACCCCCGGCGTCACGCTGCCGGTCTCGATGGAGTGCTCCTTCTCGCGCTACGCCGAACTCGACGCGCCGTCCTGGGTGCAGGCCCGGACCACCGGCCGGGGCGACGACGACCGCCGCCAGGTCGAGGTCGCCGTCGAACAGCACGGCCAGCCGGTCGTCTCGGCGCAGGTCAGCTGCGTACCGACGCCCTGACCGGCCCCCCGGCCGCCCGCCGCACCGGCCCGCCGGTCCCCTGACTGCCTGCTCCGCCGGCCCGCCGGTGTCCTTCCGGACCGGCCCCACCAACGGCCCCGCCCCGCTGCCCGTGCCTCCCCGTCACCGCAGCGTGAGGCGGGGCTTCGGCGCGTCCGTGCGTCCCGTGGGCGGGGTGCGGCTGCCCGCCTGGTAGGGCAGCGGCCAGGGTGCGCCCGGCCCCGCGTACCCCTGGTCGGCGGCGGCGTGCAGGGTCCAGTGCGGGTCGTACAGATGCGGCCGGGCCAGCGCGCACAGGTCCGTACGTCCGGCCAGCACCAGGGAGTTGACGTCGTCCCAGGAGGAGATGGCGCCGACCGCGATGACCGGCACACCGAGGGCGTTGCGGATGCGGTCGGCGAACGGGGTCTGGTAGGAGCGGCCGAAGTCGGGGCGCTCGTCGGGCACCACCTGCCCGGTGGACACATCGATGGCGTCGGCGCCGTGGTCGGCGAAGGCCCGCGCCATCGCCACCGCGTCCGCCGCGGTGGTGCCGCCGTCTGCCCAGTCGGTCGCGGAGATCCGGACCGTCATCGGGCGCCCGGCCGGCCAGACGGCACGGACCGCGTCGAAGACCTCCAGCGGGAAGCGCAGCCGGCCGGTGAGATCGCCGCCGTAGGCGTCGGTGCGGTGATTGGTGAGCGGGGAGAGGAAGCCGGAGAGCAGATAGCCGTGGGCGCAGTGGAGTTCGAGCAGATCGAAGCCGGCCCGGGCCGCGGACTCGGCGGCGCGGACGAACTGTGCGCGGAGAGTGGCGAGTTCGGGTTCGGTCAGGGCGTGCGGGGTCTGGTTGACGCCGGGGCGGTAGGGCAGTGCGGAGGGCGCGACGAGGGGCCAGTTGCCGTCCGGGAGCGGCTGGTCGATGCCGTCCCACATCAGCCGGGTGGAGCCCTTGCGGCCGGAGTGGCCGAGCTGGACACCGATGGCGGTGCCGGGGGCGGAGGTGTGCACGAAGTCGGTGACCCGGCGCCAGGCCGTCTCGTGCTCCGGCGCGTACAGCCCCGTACAGCCGGGCGTGATCCGTCCCTCGGGGCTGACGCACACCATCTCCGTCATCACCAGCCCGGCCCCGCCCAGCGCACGGGCGCCGAGGTGGACGAGGTGGAAGTCGGTGGGGGTGCCGTTGTTGTCGGCGGCGGAGTACATGTCCATCGGGGAGACCACGACGCGGTTGCGCAGGGTCAGCTCACCCAGCCGGAAGGGCAGGAACATCGGGGGTGTGCCGGGCGGGGTGCCCGCCTCGTCCTCGACGGCGGCGACGAAGCCGGGGTCGCGCAGCCGCAGGTTGTCATGGGTGACGCGGCGGCTGCGGGTGAGGAGGTTGAACGCGAACTGGTGCGGCGGCTGGTCGAGGTAGGTGGCCAGCTCCTCGAACCAGGCGAGGCTGGCGCGGGCCGCGCGCTGGGTGGACGCGACCACGGGGCGGCGCTCCTCCTCGTACGCGGCCAGCGCGCGGGCCGTGTCGGGCTGCTCCTCAAGACAGGCCGCCAGCGCCAGGGCGTCCTCGACGGCGAGCTTGGTGCCGGAGCCGATGGAGAAGTGCGCGGTGTGCGCGGCATCGCCGAGCAGCACGGTGTTGCCGTGCGACCAGCGGTCGTTGACGACCGTGCGGAAGGCGGTCCAGCTGGAGTTGTTGCCGCGCAGCGCGCGGCCGCGCAGGGCGTCGGTGAAGACCTTGGCGCACCACTCGGCCGACTCGCGCTCATCGCAGCGGTCGAGTCCGGCCGACCGCCAGACCTCCTCGCGCATCTCGACGATGACCGTGCTGGCGCCGTCCGCCGGGCCCTCCGTCCGGGCGAAGGGGTAGGCGTGGAGCTGGACGACGCCGTGCTCGGTCTCCGCGATCTCGAAGCGGAAGGCGTCGAAGGCGAAGTCGGCGGCGAGCCAGATGTAGCGGCAGCGGTGGGTGGTCAGCTGCGGGCGGAAGGCGTCGGCGTGTGCGGTGCGGGTCGTGCTGTGCACCCCGTCGGCGGCGATCACCAGGTCGTACACACCGGCCAGTTCGGCGGCGGGCGGGGCCTCGGCACGGAAGCGCAGCTCGATGCCGAGGTCGCGGCAGCGCCGGTGGAGCACGGCCAGCAGCCGGCGCCGGCCGAGCGCCGCGAAGCCGTGTCCGCCGGAGGTCAGGGTGCGGCCCCGGTGGACGATGTCGATGTCGTCCCAGCGGACGAACTCCGCCTGGAGGGCGCGGTAGACCTCCGGGTCGGCGTGCTCGATGCCGCCGAGGGTCTCGTCGGAGAGCACCACCCCGAAGCCGAAGGTGTCCTCGGGCGCGTTGCGCTCCCATACGGTGATCTCGCGGGTGGGGTCCAGGCGCTTGAGCAGCACCGCGGCGTACAGCCCGCCCGGCCCGCCGCCGATGACGGCGACCCGCATGGCTATTTCCCCTGCCACTTGGGGGCCCGCTTCTCCGTGAAGGCGGCGTGGAATTCCGCGTAGTCGTCGCTGTTCATCAGCAGCGCCTGGGTGGCGGCGTCCATCTCCACGGCGGCGGCCAGCGGCATATCGAGCTCGGCGGTGAGCAGCGCCTTGGTCTGGGCGTGCGCCATCGCGGGCCCCTCGGCGAGCCGCCGGGCGAGCGCCGCGGCCGCCTCGTCGGCCCGGCCCTCCTCGGCCAACTCGCTGATCAGGCCGAGGCGTTCGGCCTCCGGCGCGCGGACGGTGTCGCCGAGCATCAGCAGCCGGGTGGCGTGGCCGAGGCCGATGACGCGGGGCAGGAGATAGGCCGCGCCCATGTCGCCGCCGGACAGTCCGACCCGGGTGAAGAGGAAGGCGAACCGGGCGGACGGGTCGGCGACCCGGAAGTCCGCGGCCAGCGCGAGCACCGCGCCGGCGCCCGCCGCGACCCCGTGCACCGCCGCGATCACCGGGAACGGGCACTCCCGCACCGCCCGCACGACCTGCCCGGTCATCCGGTTGAAGTCCAGCAGTTGGGCGGTGTCCATGCCCAGGGTGGCGCCGATGATCTCCTCGACGTCGCCGCCGGAGCAGAATCCGCGCCCCTCCCCGGCGAGCACCAGGGCGCGTACCGAACGCTCCCTGGACAGCTCGGCAAGCAGGTCGCGGAGGTCGGCGTAGGACTCGAAGGTGAGCGCGTTGAGCTTGTCCGGGCGCGCCAGGGTGACGGTGGCGACCCCGTCCTGGCGCGTCACGCGGAGGTGCTGCCAGGTCTCGGTACTGCGGGCGGATCCTGCGAACGGGCTCATCGGGCTACCTGCCCCCTTTGGCCGGGTCGGCCGGTGGATGCTGTTCCGGATGCCCCTCGAAGTTATCACCCCTTCATGACTGTCGTCATGAGAGCGCGATACGACACACGGTCCGGCGACGGCATCCCGCCACCCGCCGGGGCCGTCAGGGTCGTCGGGGTCGTCGGGGTGAACCCCGTCGAAGGTCCCGGCCGTCGCATGACCGAGGTCATCCGATCTCCGGCCGCTCGCCCCTGATCCCCCGCCCCCGCGCTCCCTACGGTGGAGAGGCCCGATCCGGTCTCAGACCGCCGACCCGGCCCTTCGCGAACGGACGAACCGCGCATGCTGGAACCACCCACCCCTGCGACCTGGCGCATCGCGCTGCCGCGCGGCGCAACCGCCGTACCCATCGCCCGGGCGATGGTCCGGACCGCCATGCAGGATCTCCGGGTGACGGCCGACCGGACCACGGCTCAACTACTGACCGCGGAGCTGGTCACCAACGCGCTCAAGCACACCTGCGGCGCCGGCCCCATCGAGCTGGTGGTGGAACAGCGGCCGGCGGGCTGCCGGATCGAGGTGCACGACGACGGCCCGCTGCTCGTGGAGGGCCTGGGCGATCCGGTCCCGCTGGGAGAGCCGGGGGTGGTGGCGGCACCGGGTGCCGGCGCGCCGGGCGGCGCGGCGGAGGGCCCGCCGGGCGGGCCGTCGGTCGGCCGGTCGTCGGACGGCCAGTCGTCGGACGGCCAGGTCCCGATGCAGCGGGCGGAGGAGGCCGGGCGGCCCGGCCACGACACCGACCCCGACCCCGACCCCGACGCCCCCTCCCCCACCGCGGCCTGCGGCGACCACGACGGTCGTGGTCTGCTGCTGATCCGGTCCCTCAGCGCGGCCTCCGGCTGTCGTCCGACGCCGCGCGGCAAGGCCGTCTGGTTCACCCTTCCCGAGATGCGCCGCCCGCGCCGACGCTGACGGCGGCCGCGTCGGCACCGGCCGTGTCGGCACCGGCCCCCGGGCCCTGCGCCGCCACGGCGAGCCGCGAGCGACGCCGCCCGTAGCACGTGTAGACCAGCGCACCGGCCACCAGGAACCCGGCGAACTGGAGCCAGGTCGCCGGACCGGTGCCGTAGATCAGATAGAGGCAGAAGCCGATGCCGAGCAGCGGGCTGACCGGGAAGAGCGGGACGCGGAAGCGGCGCGGCAGATCGGGGCGGGTGCGGCGGAGCACCACCACGCTGAGGTTGACCACCGCCATGACGGCCAGCGTCCCGATGGTCGACAGGTTCATCACCGCGTCCAACGGGACGACCGCGGCCGGCACGGCGAAGACGGCCGCGACGATCCAGGTGTTGGCGACGGGGGTGGACGTCCGGGGCGAGACCCGCTCGAAGATCCGCGGGACCAGGCCGTCCCGCGCCATCGACATCAGGATGCGGGTCTGGCCGTACATGACCGCGAGGACGACCGAGGCGATGGCGACGACGGCGCCGAAGGCGATCACCCCGCCGCCGAGCGTCGAGTCGGTGACGTGGTTGACGATCAGCGAGAGCGCGGCGGGCCGGCCGCCGACCTCGCCCGCGGAGAGCGCGCCGATGGCGGAGACCGCGACCAGGCAGTACAGGACGGTGACCACACCGATGCAGACCATGATCGCGATGGGGATGTTCCGGCGCGGGTCCCTGGCCTCCTCACCGGCCGTGGTGATCGCGTCGAAGCCGATGTACGAGAAGAACGCGAGCGAGGCGCCGGAGGTGATGCCGGCGACGCCCTCCGGGGCGAACGGCGACAGGTTGCCGGCCTGGAAGGCGCTGAAGCCGATCACGCAGAACAGCACCAGGATCGCGAGCTTCAGCACCGCCATCGCGGCGGTCGCGCGGGCGCTCTCCCGGATGCCGCGGACGAGCAGCAGCGCGGCGAGCAGCATCACGACGACGGCCGGGATGTTGACGAGGCCGCCGTCGCCGGGCGGCTGGGAGAGCGCGTCGGTCAGCTGCCAGCCGGTCAGGCTGCCGAGCAGCTCATTGAGGTACTGGCCCCAGCCGACGGCGACCGCCGAGACCGAGATGCCGTATTCGAGCAGCAGGCACCAGCCGACGAGGAAGGCGAGGCGCTCGCCGAGGGTGGCGTAGGCGTAGGAGTAGGCGCTGCCGGACACCGGTATCGCGCCGCCCAGCTCCGCGAAGGAGAAGGCGGTGAAGACGCAGGTGACGGCCGCCAGGACGAAGGACACGATGACGGCGGGACCGGCCTCGGCGACGGTGTCGGACAGGCCGACGAAGATGCCGGTGCCGACGATGGCGCCGATGCCGAAGCAGATGAGCTGGAAGAGCCCCATGCTGCGCCGGAGGCCGTTGCCTTCGAGGTCCGCGCCCGATTCGGCGATGAGGAGGTCGGGCGATTTGATGCGCAGTCCGGACGGACGGAGGAAGGGCGGGCGCACGGTGTGGTGGTTCTCTCTCTGGTGGTGCGAGGTGCGCGGCGGGGGTGTGGCCACACACGGAGCGGGGTCCGGACCGATGGGTCCGGACCCCGCGAGCGGATCGATGGTAACCGCCGAAACCGGATGGTCGCCCGTTTAGGTGTATGGCTATGCGGTGCGCTGTTTTGTGCGGTGTGCGCCCGGCCGGGCCCTAGCGGGCGAGCGTCGCGACCAGCACCGCCTTGATGGTGTGCATCCGGTTCTCCGCCTCGTCGAAGACGACGGAGTGGGCGGACTCGAAGACCTCGTCGGTGACCTCCAGCGACGAGAGTCCGTGTCGCGCGTGGATCTCCCGGCCGACCGCGGTGCCCAGGTCGTGGTACGCGGGCAGGCAGTGCAGGAACTTCACGTCCGGCGTGCCGGTGGCGCGCAGCACGTCCATGGTGACCGCGTACGGGGCGAGCAGCGCGATCCGCTCGTCCCAGACCTCCTTGGGCTCGCCCATGGAAACCCAGACGTCGGTCGTCACGAAGTCCGCGCCGCGCACGCCCTCGGCCACGTCCTCGGTGAGCGTGATCCGGGCGCCGGAGCCCTCGGCCAGCCGCCGCGCCTCGGCGATCACCGTCTCCTCGGGCCACAACTGCTTGGGGGCCACGATCCGTACGTCCATGCCGAGCAGGGCGCCGGTGACGAGGTAGGAGTTGCCCATGTTGTTCCGGGCGTCGCCGAGGTAGGCGAAGGCGGTCTCCGTCAGGGGGCGCCCCCGGCCGTGCTCGACCATGGTCAGCACGTCGGCGAGCATCTGGGTCGGGTGCCAGTCGTCGGTCAGCCCGTTGAAGACCGGCACCCCGGCGTAGGCGGCCAGCTCCTCGACGTCGGACTGCCGGCTGCCGCGGAACTCGATACCGTCGAACATCCGGCCCAGGACCCGGGCGGTGTCCTTCACCGACTCCTTGTGCCCGATCTGCGAGCCGGACGGGTCCAGATAGGTGGTGGCGGCACCCTGGTCCGCGGCGGCGACCTCGAAGGAGCAGCGGGTCCGGGTCGAGGTCTTCTCGAAGATCAGGGCGATGTTCCGGCCCTGGAGGCGGGGGACCTCGGTGCGGGCGCGCTTGGCCGCTTTCAGCTCGGCCGCCAGGTCGATCAGTCGGCGGAATTCCTCGGCGCTGAAGTCCAGCTCCTTGAGGAAGTGGCGGCCCGTGAGGTCTATCGCCATGGGTCGGCTCCTGGTTCGCGGCGGTCGGGACGGACTCGGACCCTGGAATTGTATACGCACATACGTATCCCTATACAGGCTGCCGGTCGCCGTACGGGTCCGGTCCCTCCTCCCGGGCGGAGAACCCGGCACGCTCAGGCTGCCCCCGGCACCGCGTCCCTCGCCACCGGACAGCTCATACAGCGCGGCCCGCCGCGGCCGCGCCCCAGCTCGCTCCCCGGGATCGTGATCACCTCGATGCCGCGCTTGCGGAGGAAGGTGTTCGTGGTGACGTTCCGCTCGTACGCCACCACCACGCCCGGCTCCACCGCCAGCACATTGCAGCCGTCGTCCCACTGCTCACGCTCGGCCGAGTGCACATCCTGGGTCGCGGTCAGCACCCGGATGTCCGCCAGCCCCAGCGAGGCCGCTATGGCGCGGTGCATATGCTCCGGCGGATGGTCGGTGACCTTGAGGTCCTGATCCCCCGAGCCCGGCTCGATGGTGTACGAGCGGAGCATCCCCAGTCCCTCGTACTGGGTGAAGGTATCCCCGTCGATCATCGTCATGACGGTGTCCAGATGCATGAACGCCCGGCGCTTGGGCATATCGAGCGCCACGATCGTGCGCGCCGAACCCGCCGCGAACAGCCCCCGCGCCAGCAGCTCGACGGCCTGCGGAGTGGTCCGCTCGCTCATCCCGATCAGCACCGCGCCACTGCCCATCACCAGGACGTCGCCGCCCTCGATCGTCGAGGGGTAGTCCACCTGCCCCTCGGACCAGACGTGGAAGTCCCCGCCACGGAAGAGCGGATGGTGCCGGTAGATCGCCTCGTAGTGCACGGTCTCGCGCTGCCGGGCGGGCCAGCGCATCGAGTTGATCGACACCCCGTTGTAGATCCAGGCGGAGGTGTCGCGGGTGAAGAGGTGGTTGGGCAGCGGGCCCAGCAGGAAGTCGTCCAGGTCCATCACATGGAAGCGGACCGAGGTCGGCTCGGCGTGCCGCTCCAGGAACTCCCGCTTGGTCATGCCGCCGACCAGCGCCTCGACGAGCTCCGGCACCGGCAGCTCGTCGAAGGCCGCCCGCAGATGGTCGGTGGCCAGCGGCCCGTATTCCTTCTCGTCGAAGACACGGTCGAGGACGAGCTGCCGCGCCTCGGGGATCTGGAGGCTCTCGGCCAGCAGATCGCCGAAGAGGTGCACCTCCACCCCCCGGTCCCGGAGCACATCCGCGAACCCGTCGTGCTCGGCCCGCGCCCGGCGCACCCACAGGACGTCATCGAAGAGCAAGGCGTCCTTGTTGGAGGGCGTGAGCCGCTTCAGCTCCAGATCGGGGCGGTGCAGGATGACCCGGCGCAGCCGCCCGGCCTCGGAGTCGACTTGGAATCCCATCCACCCATCTTGGCCGCTCGGACGGCTCGGCGGAGGGAGTCGGGCGATGTCGTTCCGGTCGGGCCCGGGAGTTGCGCGAAAGCACCGGCAGTCCCGTGCGCCCCAGGGGTGTGCCTGGGTCCGCGGCTCGGGCACGGCTGTCACGCGGCGACGCCACGGCATTTGGGCAGCCACGAGGGGTGGCGGGGAAGGACCCTCCGTCCCTCCCCGCCGGCCCCCTACAGCCGTGGGTCCACCGGCTCCGACTCCAGGGCGAGCACCGCGAAGACCGCCTCGTGGACCCGCCACAGCGGTTCGCCGTCCGCCAGCCGGTCGAGCGCCTCCAGGCCGAGCGCGTACTCCCGCAGGGCCAGCGAGCGCTTGTGGCCCAGGTGCCGGACGCGCAGCCGCCGGAGGTTCTCCGGGCGGGTGTACTCCGGCCCGTAGATGATCCGCAGGTACTCGCGGCCACGGCACTTGACGCCCGGCTGGACGAGCCGGCCGTCGGCCTGCCGGATCAGCGCCCGCACCGGCTTGACCACCATGCCCTCACCACCCTCGGCGGTCAGCTCCCGCCACCAGGCGATACCCGCCGCGACCGAGGTCTCGTCCCCGGTGTCGACGAGGATCCGCCGGGTCGTGGCGAGCAGCCCCGGCCGGTCCGTGGCGCCGCCGGACGTCCCGCCGTCGCGGGCCGCCACCGCGCCCTCGGCCGCGATCAGCCGGTCGAGCAGGGCGAGCTGCTCGGTGTGCGGCAGCCCGGCGAGGCTGCGGCCCTGCACCGCGAGGATCTGGAACGGCGCGAGCCGCACCCCGTCCAGCTCCCCGAGCCCGGCGCCGCCGCCCGGATCCTGCGGTGCCCCGGCGTCCGCCGCCGTCGCCCCGACACGCCAGCAGTAGCGCCGGTACGCCTCGGTGAACGCGGCCGCGTCCGCCGCCCGGTCCCGCTGCCGGCCGAGCAGCGGTGCCACCTCGACCCCACGGGCCGCCGCCGCGTCCAGCGCACCGAGCACACCCGGGAACGCCGCCCCGGACGCCGCGCCCACCGCCGCGTACTGCTGGCGCAGCAGCCCGGTCGCCTTCAGGGACCAGGGCATCAGCTCGGCGTCCAGCAGCAGCCAGCCGGTCTCCAGCTCGTCCCACAGACCGGCCTCCTCGGCGCAGTCCCGGACCCGCCGCAGGATGCGTTCGGTCGCCTCCGGGTCGTCGAAGAACGGCCGGCCGGTGCGGGTGTACAGGGCGCCCGAGACCCCCTTGGGCAGGTCGAAGGGGGTGCCTCCGCTGCCTGTGGGGCCACCGGAGAGCGCACCGGCCACGGTCTCGTCGCGGCACACCAGCACCACCGCACGGGACCCCATGTGCTTCTCCTCGCACACCACTTCCCGTACGCCGTCGGCCCGGTAGCCGGCGAACGCCTCCGCGGGGTGCTCCAAGTACCCCTCCTCCGACGAGGTCGCGCAGGGCGCCATCGTCGGCGGGAGGTACGGCAGCAGCCGCGGGTCGATCGCGAAACGGCTCATGACCTCCAGCGCGGCCGCGGCGTTCTCCTCCTTGACCGCGAGCCGGCCCATGTACCGGGTCTCCACGATCCGCCGCCCGGTCACCTCGTGCAGATCGAGCGGACGGCCGTCCGCCCCGCCGGGCGCCTCCGTCACCAGCGGTTTCGTGGGCTCGTACCAGACCCGCTCGGCCGGTACGTCCACCAGCTCGCGCTCCGGCCACCGCAGCGCGGTCATCGCACCGCCGAAGACGCAGCCGGTGTCCAGGCAGAGGGTGTTGTTGAGCCAGTTGGCGCGCGGGGTGGGGGTGTGGCCGTAGACGACGGCGGCGCGGCCGCGGTAGTCCTCGGCCCACGGGTAGCGCACCGGCAGGCCGAACTCGTCGGTCTCGCCGGTCGTGTCCCCGTACAGCGCGAAGGAGCGCACCCGACCCGAGGTCCGGCCGTGGTACTTCTCCGGCAGTCCGGCGTGGCACACCACGAGGCCGCCACCGTCCAGGACGTAGTGGCTGACCAGGCCGCGGATGAACTCCCCGACCTCGGTACGGAAGGCGGCGTCCTCCTTGTCCAGCTGCTCGATGGTCTCAGCGAGCCCATGGGTGTGCTGGACCTTGCGACCCTTCAGGTAGCGGCCGAGCTTGTTCTCGTGGTTGCCCGGCACACACAGCGCATGCCCGGCCCCGACCATGCCCATCACCAGTCGCAGCACGCCGGGGCTGTCCGGCCCGCGGTCGACGAGGTCACCGACGAAGACCGCCGTACGGCCTTCGGGGTGTGCCGCGTCCACCGGCCGGCCGAGCGCGTCGCGCACCAGCGCATAGCCCAGCTTGCCGAGCAGGGTCTCCAGCTCGGAACGGCAGCCGTGGATATCGCCGATGATGTCGAACGGGCCGGTGAGATGGCGCAGATCGTTGAACCGCCGCTCCGTGACGACCTCGGCGGACGCCACCTCCTCCGGGCCCCGCAGGACATGCACCGTGCGGAAGCCCTCCCGCTCCAAGTGCCGCAGGGAACGGCGGAGTTCGCGCTGGTGGCGCTGGATGACCCGGCGCGGCAGCCCGGCCCGGTCGGCGCGCGCCGCGTTGCGGGCGGCGCAGACCTGCTCGGGCATGTCCAGCACGATCGCCACCGGGAGGACGTCATGTTCCCGGGCCAGCCGCACCAGCTGGGTACGCGCCTCGGACTGCACATTGGTGGCGTCCACGACCGTCAGCCGCCCGGCGGCCAAGCGCTTGCCCGCGATGAAGTGCAGGACGTCGAAGGCGTCGCCGCTGGCGCTCTGGTCGTTCTCGTCGTCGCTGACCAGCCCCCGGCAGAAGTCGGAGGAGAGGACCTCGGTCGGCCGGAAGTGCCGGGCGGCGAAGGTGGACTTGCCGGAGCCGGTGGCCCCGATCAGCACCACGAGGGAGAGGTCGGGCACGGCGAGCGTACGCGGCGCCCGCTCGGGCTCGGGCCCGGGCCCGGGCCCGGGCTGCGGCCGCTCCCCGCGCTCCTGGCGGGTACCGCTCTCCTGCGCGCTCCCGCTCTCCTGCTGGTCCTCGTGCGGGTGCTCGTTCTTCTCCCCGTACTCGGTACGGTCGTCGTCCGTCATGCCGCGACCTCCTTCCCTCTCATCGAAGCACTGTTGTCGTCACCGGCCCGGTGGAAGTGCGCGAGCTGGGTGGGCGGGCCGACCTCGGGGTCGTCCGGGCCCACCGGGCCGAAGCTCACCTCGTAGCCGTGCCGGGCGGCGACCCCGCCCGCCCACTGCCGGAACTCCTCCCGGGTCCACTCGAAGCGGTGGTCCGCATGCCGCACCCGGCCGGCCGGCAGCGACTCCCAGCGCACGTTGTACTCGACGTTCGGCGTCGTCACCACGACCGTGCCCGGCCTGGCCGACCCGAACACCGCGTACTCCAGCGCCGGCAGCCGCGCCGGATCGACATGCTCGATGACCTCGCTGAGCACCGCCGCGTCATACCCCTTCAGCCGGCCGTCGGTGTACGCCAGCGACCCCTGTACGAGCCGTACCCGCCCCGACTGCCGCTCGGACATCCGGTCCAGCCGCAGCCGGCGCCGCGCCTCGTGCAGCGCCCGCATCGACACATCCACGCCGACGATCTCGGTGAACTGCCCCTCCTTGAGCAGCGCACCGACCAGCTGACCCTGCCCGCAGCCCAGGTCGAGCACCCGCGCCGCCCCGGCCGAGCGCAGGACCGCGAGGATCGCCTCCCGCCGCCGGACGGCGAGCGGCACCGGCTTCTCCTCGGTGTCCGCCTCCTCGTCCACGGCGTTGTCGAGCTCCTCGGCGGCCACATCGTCCGACTCGGCCAGCCGCTCCAGTTCCAGCCGCTCCATGGCCTGGCACGTCAGCGACCAGCGCCGCGCGAGATAGCGGCCGACGATCACCCGCTGCTCCGGATGGTCCTCCAGCCAGCCCTCGCCGGCCCGCAGCAGCTTGTCGACCTCGTCGGGCGCGACCCAGTAGTGCTTGGCGTCGTCCAGCACCGGCAGCAGCACATACAGCTGCCGCAGCGCCTCGGCCAGCCGGCTCTCCCCTTCCAGGACGAGCCGTACGTAGCGCGAGTCGCCCCACTCCGGGAACGTCTCGTCCAGCGGCACCGGCTCGGCCCGCACCGTCCAGCCCAGCGGCCGGAACAGCTTGTCCACCAGCTCCGGGCCACCCCGGGCGGGCAGCACCGGCACCTCGATACGCAACGGCAGCGCACGCGCCACCAGCTCGGGCCGTGCCGTGCACTGCCCCTTCATCGCGCTGGCGAAGACGCTTCGCAGCGCCACCGCCAACAGCGAGGAGGCCGCGTACGGGCGGTCGTTCACATACTGCCCCAGCGCCGAATCCGGCGCGCCGCCACGGCCCTTGCCGCGGCTCTTGCGCACCAGGGCGATCGGATCGACCTCCAACAGCAGCGCTGCGGTGCACCGTTGTGCGTCGGCTTCGGGATAGAAGACATGCGCGGTGCCCTGCGACGTCGAGAACCGCTGCGCCTTGTCGGGATGCTTGTGCAGCAGAAAGCCGAGGTCGGTCGCGGGACGGTCGGCGCTGCCGGTGGTGGTTATCGTCAGGAACACGCGTCCGAGTATTGCCGCAAGACAGCCCACGCCCCACCGGTTTTCCGCGACAGCGCCACCCCACCCGGCGTCAGCTCAACTGCGACTGCACCTGCGTCGAGATCAGCTCAAGGTGGTCCAGGTCATCCAGGTCCAGCATCTGTAGGTAGATACGGGACGCGCCGATCGCGGCATAGCGGCCGACCTTGTCGACGACCTCGGCGGGTGAGCCCGCCAGCCCGTTGGCCTTCAGTTCGTCCACCTCGCGCCCGATGGCCGCGGCCCGCCGCGCCACCTCGGCATCGTCCTTTCCGACACAGGCCACCAGGGCGTTGGAGTACACCAGCTCATCGCCCTTCCGCCCGGCGGCTTCGGCGGCCGCCCGCACCCGTCCGAACTGGCGCTCACTGTCTTCGAGCGAGGCGAAGGGGATATTGAACTCATCGGCGTACTGCGCCGCCAGCCGCGGTGTACGCGTCGCACCGTGGCCGCCGATCAGCACTGGCACCTTGCCCTGGGCGGGCTTGGGCAGCGCGGGCGAATTCTCCAGCTGGTAGTAGGTTCCGTCGTAGCTGAACTCCTCTCCTGTTCCGGTGGCCCACAGGCCGGTGATGATCGCCAGCTGCTCTTCCAGCCGCGCGAACTTCTCCTTGGGGAACGGAATGCCGTACGCCTTGTGCTCCTCCTCGAACCAGCCGGCCCCGAGACCGAGTTCGACCCGGCCACCGGACATCTGGTCGACCTGGGCCACCTGGATGGCCAGCACACCCGGCAGCCGGAAGGTGCCGGCCGTCATGAGCGTTCCGAGCCGGATGCGCCGGGTCTCACGAGCGAGGCCGGCCAGCGTGATCCAGGCATCGGTCGGGCCGGGGAGCCCGTCGGCAGTGCCCATTCGGAGAAAATGGTCCGAGCGGAAGAACGCGTCAAAACCAAGATCCTCAGTAGCTTTGGCGACCTTCAGCAGGGTCTCGTAGGACGCGCCCTGCTGGGGCTCGGTGAAGATTCGTAGGTCCATACCTCCATCCTGCACTCCGCACGACACCCCAATCGTCGGAGAGCGTTTCGGTCAGCGGGTCGGCCGGTGCAGCGGGTCGGTCCGAGCGGTCTTGGTGGGATTGGTGGGCTGGGCGGTCTTGGTGGGCTGGCGGGGTGGGGCGGCATCCACCGCGTAGCCGAAGGGGTGGCGTGGGGGCGTGGGCACGGCCGGTGGTGGGCAGGGCCGGCGGTGGGCGGGCCAGTCCGTGCACGATGCGCGACGTGGGATGGCGCGCGACGTGAGGTGGGGCGAGCGCAGGGGACGGCGTGGTCGCGCGACGCCGTCGGGCAGTGGCAGCCGGGGGCGTACGCGACGGCTCGGGCATCGTCGCGTCGGGTGTGGGGCATGAGGTCTCGGGCGTGAGGTCTCGGGCGTGAGGTCTCGGGCGTGAGGTCTCGGGCGTGAGCTCTCCCGGCCCGCGGTCGGTGGATTACCGCTCGGGGCTTGACCTACCGCGTGCGCGCGGCCGGTGCGGTGCCGTGGTGCTCAGGCGGGGTTCCGGTCGCGCACCTCCAATTTCTCCAGTATTCCGGCCACCCGGTCTCTCGATTCATCGACCGTGTCCATCGCCTCGACGCAGGTCCAGTACATCCCCTCCTCGTCCGCCAGCAGCACCACTGCCACCAGCGCTTCGCACACCTCGCGCAGCAGGAGGCACAGGCCGGATAAAGCCGCCTTGGCATCGCGCACCTCGGACAGCTGAACCGCCCGCAGCCCACCGGTGACCGACGCCGGGCACAGCAGTCCCCCGCTGAACCGCCCGCCTGTGTCGCCCAATCCCCGGGCCCTGGACCGCACTTCGTACGGCCCGAATATCGCGAGATGGCTGCCTACCGCCTCCGCCAAGGCCTGCGCCTGCCATGCCTCGACGATCACTCCCTGAACCGTGTTCGCCTCTGCCAGCCCGCGTCGGCTGGCCGCGATGATCCGCACCGCGTCCATCCGCTCCCCTCCTTCCCTCTCCATTCGCATGCACCCTGCACTCTTTCCACTACCCAGAGTGAATGCGAACACCCAAAAAAGCCAGGGGAATTCGCAAATCTGTGGACAAGCAAGGCGATGTGGAAAGATCCATGACTCCGGAGAGTGACAAGCGGCTGCCCCGCCCCCGCTCCCTCCCCTCCCGCCCCAGCACCCCCACCCCTCACACCACCGGCACAAGTCACGCGAAACCGCCGAAGCGAACACGGACCGGACGGCCGACGAACAGCGCGCCGCATCACGGGAAA